>NZ_JNXR01000039.1:0-72579 GCF_000725475.1 Streptomyces durhamensis | reverse complement strand
GCGGAACTCTTCCGGATAAGGCTTGGGCACAGCGACATCCTTCCCACCCGCCCTACAAGGCAAGCCAGTTCAGATGTCACCCGATCGTGCAGCAGACCCCGACGAATCGGCGGGGGAAGGCGGGCACGGGCCGTAACCCTGCCGCACCCGTCCCGAATCCAGCAACGGCGTGCCACGCCCCGCTTGATAGCCAGCCGTGGCGAGTTCGTGGCGTGGCAGAGCAGGGACGATCCCGACCAATTTCTTCGGGCGCGACCGGCGCCCATGGCGACCGAGAGAGGGTATGGGGGTTCAGTCGAGGGTGACGACCATCTTGCCGAGGGCTTCTCCGGCCTCCATCGCCCGGTGGGCTTCCACGATCTCGTCAAACCGGAAGACCCGGGTGGGATAAGCCCGGAGGACACCGGCTGCGACTTTGGCGTAGATCTCGTCCAACGGCACGCCACTGAGCGGGAATGCGGGAGTGCCCAGGACGAAGGCGCTGCCGAAGAAGCTGAGCTGGACCCCGCTGGGGAGATCGGTGATCGGGTCGAAGTCCCGCACCGGGTCGAAGCCGCCCAGGAAGCCGAGCTGGCAGACCCGTCCGCGGGGTCGGACCAGGGCCAGCGAGTCACGCAGGACGCTGTTGCCGACGACGTCGAACACCGCGTCGACGCTGACTTCCCGCTCCCTGACCTGGTCGGCGAGCACGCCGTCATCAATGAGCACGTCGGTGGCCCCGAGTTGCTTCAACAGCGGTACGTGCGCCTGGTTCCGGGTCGTGGCGAGCACGGTTGCGCCGTGGTCGATCGCTAGATTGACGGCAGCCTGGCCGAGTGAGGATGTCGCTCCCCGGACCACGATCGTCTCGCCCGGCCGCACGTCCAGATTGCCGAACAGGCCGCTCCACGCCGTCGCGTACACCTCAGGCACCGCGGCGAGGGTGGCCCAGCCCAGCGACGAGTGCACGGCCACCACGTTGGTCGCCGGCACGGTCACCAGTTCCGCGTAGCTGCCGTTGCGGGTCCGGCCCATGCCGCCGAGGATCGCCACCACCGGGGTCCCGGCGGGGAGTTCTCCGGATGGGTCGGCCTCCACCACACCGGCGCATTCGATCCCGGGGACGGCCGCCACCTCGCCCCAGGCTCCCCTGCGCATGTACACCTCGGCGTGGTTGAGGCCGAACGCCTTGATTCGGATCAGCACCTCACCGTCGATGGGTACGGGGTCGGGCAGTTCGGTAGGGATGAGCATCTCGGGGCCGCCGTGGGCGGAAATGACGATGGCCTTCATGTCGTGACTCCGTTCTTGAGCATGTATTCAACTATTGGGGCGAAAAAGAGGGCCACCCGTACGGTGGCCCAAGTGATTGACCGTCAGCCGAGGGCAGTAAAGGCGTTGTCGACGATCGCCCGCAGGAGCGTCTCATCGGGATTCGCCTTTCCGACCACCATCAGCCCCTGGCATGTCGCGACTAGCAGCTTGGCACTGCCGGCACAGTCCAGCGATGCGCGCACCTGGCCCCTGCGAGCCGCGTTCTCCAGCGCGTGGGTCATGCACCGTTCGAGCCGGGCCAAATGGCCGCGTACGACGGCCGCTGCCTCGTCGTCCTCTGCGGCCTTCTCGATCGCCGTGTTGACGAGCAGGCAGCCTTGCCGACCCTCGGGGCTGAGCAGGTCGCGCACTAGGCCGTCGAAGTAGCCGCGGATCTCGGCCACCGACGCGTCCGAAGCCTCCAGCTCGCCCAACTTCTCAGGGACGACCAACCTGGAGTAACGCTCCAACGACTTCAGGAACAGCGCGTGCTTACCGCCGGGGAAGGCACTGTAGAGGCTGCCGGGCTTCACTCCGGTCGCCTTCACCAGATCCTCGATGGACGTCGCCCGGTACCCGCGCTCCCAGAACCGCAGCATGGCCACGTTCAGTACTGACTCGGGCTCGAACTCTCGAGGTCTGGGCATGAGGCAACTATAGATGAGCGGCCATTCAAGAACAAGTGTTGACGTTCGGAGCGGGCGTAGATTGCGGCAATGCGAAGCGTGACCGTCGCTGGTGGCGGGAGACTGCCGCGCTCCGGAAGCACTCGGCCGTCGCCTCCGTGCTGGTCGGTGATTACGCCGTAATCACCGACCACGCAGCCAGCCTTCAAGAGTTCCAAGTAGGAGGTGGCAAAAGGTCGGAAGCGAGGGGGCCCGACCGTCTCTCCTGCCGCGCATGAGGGCGCGTTGCCCGGAGGGGCCGTGTACGCGCACGGTGGAGGACATACTGGTGACTCCCTCTCGTTTCGCGCGGGATGGGTGGCCCGGGGCAGGCGGCTGGTTTGGACGCCTTTGACGCCTGTCCTGGGGCGGATTCAAAACGTGCGGCGCGTGCCGGTCAGGCCGTGGGGGTTCGCCCAGGGCGCGGCCGTCGCCTTGTTCCAGCCGAGGTCCCAGTCGGGCCGCAGCCCCCGGACACCCCAGCCGCTGATCGTGCGGGATCTCCTGCCGGCCCGGTGCAGCAACAGCGACTTGTCGTACGCGTCGTGCGCGGCCTGGCGGGCGGTGAGAGGGCTGTCGGCCAGGCTGACGAAAACGTGGAGATGTGACGGAGCGCTCTTGTTGGCCAGTGAGCTTTGTAATTGGCCACCCCTGCGAGTCGCCTCCGGGGTTACCTCCAGGCACTCGCTGGCACGGCTGAGCCTCGGTGCCCAGCCAGATGCACGTCCGACGGTCTGGCCACTTCTGGACGCCGCGAGACCCGGCACATTGCCCGGCTGCTGTGACTGAGCACCTCAGTTGGCCGTTGCGCCCTTCAGTTGGCCACGCCTGCGCTCAGCACGGCATGGGCCTTCTGGAAGCTCCTGGACTTGCTAGGCTCGGCGCGGCCTCTTCTGTGCGGCACTGGAAGGTAGAGAAGCATGGCAGCAGGCGATCAGAGAGACCTTCCAGGGGCCGCTAACCTGCCGCGATGGCAGGTCTACGGGCTGGTCGCTTTGCTGTTGTTGCTGTCGAACGTGCCCCTGGTGTGTCTCATCGCCCTGTGGCCGGAGCCAGCAGATCTGGCCGGTCCCACCCGACTTCACCTACTGGGCTGGTCCTGGACCGTATCCCCGGAGCGGCGGATTCTTCTGTGTGTGGCGTTCTGCGGCCTACTGGGTGGCTCCATCCGCATGCTGCTCCGCATCCGCGGGGACTTCACTTCCCCAGAGGTCAGAAAATGGTACGTACCGTGGTACTTCCTTACGCCGCCGATCGGCGCGATCCTCGCCGTGGGGTTCTATCTGGTCGTCCGGGGTGGCTTCTTCGCTGCTCCCACATCGGCCGAGAACGTCAACGTTTTCGCGTTCGGCGCCACGGGTGTGCTCGTAGGGCTGTTTGCCGAGGTCGCGACCGAACGGCTGGAGAGTGCGTTCGGTGGTGCATTCTCTGCACGAGATCGCCGAACGCAGGACTCTTCGGATCAAGGCGAGGCAACGAGCCGAGGCGGTGGCCAACTGTGATGCACAAGAAGGCCAACTGAGGCACTCAGTCACAGGAGACGTCGCCCCTGCTGGTCGATGTTCTTGGTCGGGACGCCAACCTCCCAGTAAGACTGAGGCATGTCCCTCCCCTCCTTCCGGTGCTGGTCGTGGCGGAACACCGCGACCGCCCCGGACAGGTGAGGCCGGGGCGGCACGGAGCCGCGGCCCTCGGTCAACGGCGGGGGTTCTTGTAGCCGCGCAGCTCGTCCACGCGGGTCGCGGTGTGCGCGAGGTCGCGGGCGAGGGTGGCGAGCCGCTGGGCGTCGTCGGCGACGGGCTGGGACCAGATGAGGCCGGCGGCGAAGTGGGAGGCGTGCGCGGCCAGTTCCTTGGCTTGATCGGCCAGGTGCTCGCGCTCGGTCTGCAGCGGGTCGGCGAGGGGCACGCGCTCAGGGAGGGGTTGTTCGACCAGCCGCTCCAGGATCACGGCGCGAGCGTCGGTGACGGCGGTCAGGTCGCCGCGGGCGAGCCAGTCGTGGATGGTGTCGTAGCCGGTCAGGTCGGGGCTGTACTTCGCGAACCGGCGGCGGTCGAAGTCGTTCGAGGTGGCCCCGGCCGGGGACAGCTCGAAGATGAGCCGGCCGTTCTTCCAGTCGGGGTAGCAGGTGAGGTCACGGTCGGCGGCGTCGCTGGTGAAGACGGCGGGCCACTCCGGCACGGTGGGCAGCGTCCAGTCGGTGCCGAGGACGTCGGCGAGGACGGCGGTGAGGCGGTCGGGGGCCGTCGTGGTGATGGTGCGGGGCAATGGGTCCTCCTGCGGGGCGGGCTGACGGGGCACCGCACCGTCCCGGCCGGGGAGGGCCGGGGCGGCACGGTGCCGGGTCAGGCAGCGCTCTGCGCGGCGGTGGTGCCGGCGGCTTCGCGTTCGGCGGCGGCCTCGGCCTGCCGGTTCTGCCGGATCACCTTGCCGACGATCTGCCCGGTGACCTTCTCGGCTTCGGCCTCCCAGCCCCCTTCGACCCGGTAGAGAGCGCGGGCCTTGTCCTTGGGCAGGACGTTGACGCCCAGTTCGTGCCGGGTCAGGGCGATGCGGTGGTCCCAGGCGCCCTTGCGTGTCAGCTGGTCGACCTCGACGAACGCCCACACGAGCGTCGAGCCGACCTCGCGTTGGCGGCGGCGCAGCCGCTGGGTGTTGACTAGGACGCGGATCGTGTTGTTCGGGGCGATCACTGCCACCGCGTACAGGTCGTGCGGGCGGGAGGTCAGGGTGAGCGTCTTGCCGTCCCATGCCTCCGGCTTCAGGCCAGCGGCCGCGCTCTGCGACATGACGGCCAGGCGGGACATCCGGTTGGTGGAGGTGACCACCACCTCCACGGCGGCCCACGGGCGTCGGCCGAAGTGCTCCTTCACCAGGCGCTGCGCGGCGGGCACGGTGTCGGAGATGTCGGCGAACAGGCGGCGGGAGGTGAACAGACCGTCGCGGACGACGGTGATCTGGGCGGGCTTCAGGCGGCAGGGCCTTCCGGCTCGGAGGGTCGGCTGTCTGATTGGCCACCGCACCGCCCCGGCCGCGAAAGGCCCGGGGCGGCACAGAGTGCGCTCGACTCGCGGTTCAGCCAGCCGTCGCGATGGCGTCGCGCAGGTGGGTGCGCGCCCAGGTCAGAAGCGAGGGCTGGTCAACGGCCGGGCTGGCCAGCGCGTCGGTGAGGTAGGTGACGGCGGAGCCGAGGTCCTCGCTGCCGTCCTGCCAGTTACCGAGGCTGGACGCGCCCGGGACGTCGCGGACTTGTTCGACCAGCTCGATGAACGCAAACGCAATCGGCTTGGTCGAACGCGGCGGCTGCTCTCCGATGAGAGCGGCGAGGTCGGCAGCGAAGCAGTCGCGGAACGCGGCGAAGGTGTCGGCCTTGGCCTGGGCGGTCACGGGTCCTGATCAGTAATCGAGCCGAATCGTGATGGGCCGCCGGGGATCACCGGCGTGGGTGTGAACAGTGCGGCGGTGCGCGGCGAGGCCGACGGCCCCGCCCTGGATCGGCAGGTGGCAGGCCTCGCAGCCCTGCCACCACTCATCCCCGGCCGGGAGTTCGGCTGGGGTGAGCGGGTGCGGGTGCGGGCCGTCGGCGGCAGCGGCTCACGCCACCGCGTCCGCGTACTGCGCCTCGAGGTCTGCGCGGGCCTCGGGGTCGTCGTCTTGGTCGTCGTCGACGCCGTCGCCGTGGACGGTGCAGATGACGTCCGGCTCGTTGTCCATGGCGCCGGTCAGCGCCTTGTGCAAGTCGGTGACCGAGTAGACCGGCGCCCTCGCCTGCCCGGCGCACTCCGGGTCGACGGGGCAGGGCAGCATGACGTCGAAGCCGAAGCCGAAGCCGAAGCCGAAGCCGAAGCCGAAGCCGAAGTCGCCCTCGCCGTCGACGTCGTCGCGGAACGCCAGGGTGAGGTACTGCTGCCCGAGGCGGATCTCCGCGACGCGGTCCCGGCCGGTCACCAGGCCTGAGCCCGGCCTCCACCGCCACAGCGGCAGGATCTCCGGGCCGAAGAAGCGGCGGACCAGCAGCAGATCGCCCAGGCCCTCGCTGCCGTCGCGCTGGAGGTCGGCCTCCCGGACCTGCGAGAGCCGCTTGAGGAACGGCTCCAGGCGATAGAGGTTGTCGGCGAAACGATGGTGTTGAAGCCTTCGGCTGCCAGCTGCTGGTGCGAGCGAACCATGGCCTGGTGCTGGGCGGGGACGACGTCCTCGGGCACGCGCCGGGCGCACAGTCGACAGGCTTTCGCTGTCCTGGGACAGAACGAGCAAGGTCCGTGGCTCTTCCCGGGCGGCCGCGCCGGACAAGCGATGACCGCTAGCCACCTGACAGTGCGGCTCAACCGGCTCGGCATCCGCACTCGCACCAGCCGCAACACAGCCCTATTGGATCTTGCAGCTCAGATCCCGGCGTCTGTCCTCTGAATAGCCTCAGTTGCCAGTACGCCCCGGGAAAGTGATGTCACACCCATCATGACAGGTCAGAGGGCGTTTTCGTAGGAGGAACGGCACAGGTGACGAGCCTTGTTCGGCCCTCTCTGGGGCACCCAGAATCTCCCCTATGAATCACTCGGGGAAAGTCGATCAGGACGACATCGTCCGAGCGCGGAATGTGCTGCTCGCATCGGGTCGCCGCACGCCGCGCGAAGAAGTCGACGCCTACCAGGTGCTCGCTCAGGTCAGCCCCGCCTCGTACCTGCCGCTCTTGGCCAGGGCACTACAACGCCTGAGCTACGACAGCGATTCCGGTAAAAGGCATGCCTCCTCTCTCGCGCTGTGCGAGGAGGCGGTGGCCGTGGCGCGGTCCATCGATCCGGCCGAACCCGCCCGCGCGGATGTTCTGTACGGGGCCCTCGACACGTGTCAGAGAGAGCTGTACACCGTGGGCCGACGCACCGAAGGACTCGCCATGCGCGCCGAGATGCTCGCCATCAGCCGTGCGCAGGCGGAACTGTCGGGAAAGCCCGTGGTCAAAGGGCTGCGCGAGTGGGCTGCCGGTCTTTCCGAGGAAGGCCGGTACGCCGAGGCTGCCGATGCCATGACCGAGCTGGTCGCAGCGATCCTGCCCGACGGGCCCAGCAGTGGGGGTCTTGCCTGGTCACTGCTGGACTGGACCGCCGCTCTCCACGACGCCGGCCGGCCCAGCGAAGCACTCGCCGCGTTCGAGACACTCGTCAGCATGGAAGCGGCCGAGGCCGCGAACGACCGCGGCCCGATGGCCTGCCATCTCTACTCGCTCATCGGGTACGCACAGATGCTCGAAACTCACGACCGAGACGAGCAGGCGGCCCTCGTGCGGCAAGAGGCACTCGTCTTGCTGACGGAGTTGGCCGATACCGGTGAGCGGAAGTCTTGGAGTGGCTATCAAGCGTCGTTCTGGGCGGTGCTGCTGACCTTCTCCAGCGCCGAAAGCGATCGGCCTGCCGCCGATGGACCGCGTCCGCCTTCGGGGACGGCGCCCATGCAGTGGTCGCCCGATGCCAAGCAGCGCTACTTCGACAGCCGCCATGCCCTCCGGGAGGAAGTGGACGCCCTCGCTTCGCGAGCCACCCAGGATCCGGACCAGCATCTGGCCGAACTGGTCCGCTTGCACCGCCTTCTCACCTTCCGCTCCGCCGTCTACTGGGAGAACCGCACCCATCTGTTCGCGGAGCGAGTGCGCTCCCTGTTCGACGGCGGAGTGGGCCTGGCCCGTCAGCTGTCTCAGCACAACCCGGCGGAGGGAACGCGAACACTGGCCAGGAACCTGATCGATCGATCGACCTTCCACACCGCCGCCGGCGAGTTCAGGGCAGCCCTCGACGACTTCCGCCAAGCCCTGAGCTACCTGGGGGAAGCCAACTAACCCGTGCGGGTCGACGTCCACCCCAGGAGTCGTACACAAGCAGCTCGCGCCAGGCCGAGGAAGGTCGACCATTCCGTAACTCCCAATAGCCCGGGTTACCAGTATCCGGCAGGTCCGGGTACAGCACCGAGGTCATTCGCCGTCTCCTTGCGGGTCGAGGGAGCGGGCGGACCAGGTCAGGCACTGCCCGGCGTTGTCGATCCGTTCGGCTCGCTGCGCGGCGGTGGTGAGCAACTGTGCGACGGAGGCCAGGAACCCGCCGGGCGGGTCGGTGTCCTCGCTCAGTTCGCGCAGGGGCGCGGCGAGTTCGGGGGCGTCGAGGTCGTCGGCGGTGAGGTCGTCCTGGATCTGCTGGAGGGCCAGGGCGGCGATGCCGACCGAGGCGCGGACGCGTTCCAGGCGGGTGCGCGCCATCGCGGCCGCTGTAGCGCCAGGCCGGCGGCGGCCAGGGCGAGAAGGGCCAGAGCGGCCAGGGACAGGTCGACCGCGCGCCGCAGTTTGGTGAACTTGGCGATGGCCAGGACGGACAGGACCCGAATGCGGGCGGCTCGGGTGTCGCCGTCCATGCAGGCCCGGATCTCGTCTTCGTTCAGGCATGCCCAGTACGGGAAGGACGCCTTGTCGTCGCCGCGCAGGCGGGGCCTGACGACCAGGAGGGAACGGCCGGAAGACCCGTTCAACCGCAGCTGCAGCCGAGCGAGGCAGCCGGTTAGCCCAGCGACGTGACGGGGCGGCCCGCCAGACGCGTTCCTCGGCGATCACCTGCCGCCAATCCCAGCTCTGCGGTCCCCTGCCCCGAGGGGCCGAGGTAGTCGTGAAACCCACGTCGGCTTCCAGGCGTAGCTTATCGAGGTTGTGCGCGCCGGCGAACAGGCAGTCCGCAGCGGTGACGTTGCTCAGCCCCAGGCCCGCGACGTTGGCGCGCCGCAAGGACAGCAGCTGCGGTCGCTCGGAGATCTCCTCTCCCAGTAGGCGTTGCCAGGCCCTGGTAGTGCGCTGTTCCGGGGCCGACAGGCGGTCACCGGCCAGCTGGGGGATGCCAGTGAGGATCGATGGCGCAGGGAAGTCGGCGTCGTCCAGCACGACACGGGCCCACCGCAACCGGAGCTGCACGCCGCCGGGGAAGCGTGCACGGCGGCAGGACAGCCCGAGCGTGCTCACCTCGATCCGCACCGGCTGCACGAACTGCGCCTCGTCCAGGAGCAGCCCTCGGTGAGCCAGCAGCGGCCCGAACTGCCGGGTTTGCTCGAACTTGGTTTGCACGAATCTCCCGAGGCCGCGGAAGATCGCCCCGTCGAACCCGGCAGGGCCAGTGAACGTCGCCCCACCGAACCAGGCGGTGCGGGTGAACGTTGCCCCGTCGAACACAGCGCCGCTGGTGAACATCGCACCGACGAACCGGGTGTCGCCGGTGAACGTCACCTCGTCGAACCAGGCAATGCCGGTGAACGTCCCGTAGTCGAACCGGGCGTAGCTGGTGAACGTCGCCTCGTCGAACGCGGCATTGCCGGTGAATCTCGCCCTGCGGAACTCGGCGGGCCCGGTGAATGTCGCCCTGCCGAACTCGGCGGGCCCGGTGAATGCCGCTTCATCGAATGAGGCGAGGCCGGTGAACGTCGCGTCGGAGAACCCGGCGCGCCCGGTGAACGTCGCGCCGTCGAACCGGGCTGGGCCAAGGCGGGGGTAGCCCCAGAAGGTGTTCGGATCTCCGAGCGCATGGAGGAGTGCGTTGAGAAGGGGTTCGGTGAACGGGGTACCGCGGTGGTTGATGTCATCGCCAGGGACGAGGCCGGCGAGGTAGGCGGCACGGTCGACGTCGCTCAGGTGGGCCAAGCATGCGGCGTGATCGAGGACGTGGATGCCGCGGCAGCCGACCGGGTTGGTGACCGGGTCGGCGCCGTGTCCGCAGTACGGCCAGTCGGGCGGCTCCTGCGGAACAACGGGTGGGCTCACTGCCCGCACGAGATTGGTTGCGTCATGCCTCCCATTGTCGGCGGGGCGCCACCTGCGGCCGGGCGGCCTGTCCGGTCCTCGCCCGGCCCCGGTGTGCGGGGTGGGGCGAGGGCCAGGCAGGGCGTCAGATCAGCGGGCGGTGCGGAAGCGGCGGGTGGCCCACGACCGCAGCCGGTCGAAGCAGGTCGGGTGGGTGTGCCGCCAGGCGGTGAGCCACAGGCCGGGCACTGGTGAAGAGTCGGTGTGCCGACCCTGCACTATTCCCCGGCTCTCGAGCGGTCTGGTCGTCCCCAGATATGCAGATCAATGCCCGCCAGCGCGTTCACGGTCGGCTATGTTGAAGCTGCCCATTACACTATGAAACAACAGGACTACTCACCGTGACTGATTCGATCGACGAGCTTGACCCCGAAGTTCAACAGCTCGCCACCAAGGTCTTCGACCTGGCTCGGCATGGAGACACCGACACTCTCGCCGCGTATGTGGACGCTGGTGTGCCGGTCAACCTGACCGACGACCGCGGTGATTCACTGGTCATGCTGGCTGCCTATCACGGTCACCTCGACGCCGTAATCGCACTTCTGGATCGCGGGGCGGACGCGAACCGAGTCAACGGCCGGGGTCAGACGCCTCTGGCTGGAGCGGTGTTCAAGGGTGAGGACGAGATCGTCCGGACCCTGCTGGCGCATGGCGCGGATCCTGCGGCGGGAACTCCATCAGCCGTCGAAGCCGCACGTGTGTTCGGTCGGCAGGGTCTGCTGGAGCTCTTCCGCGGAGAGTGACACTGCGCCACATCGCGATGCTTCTGACGCGGTCACGCGATGTGGCCAGCTCACAGTTACGCCCTGGTCGAGCGCGGCGCGCTCGGCGGGCTCCAGTGCGGCCGCGCATAGGAGGCGGGCGGGGCGAGCTGGCGCCCCTCATCTTTCCCGGCACGCTAATATCACCTTACGTGATTGTTCGATTGCCGTGAGTCACCAAAGCGAGGTGCCTGAGCATGTCTGTCACTCCCATCACGAGCCTCACCCAGTTCAAGGAGATCATCAACGGCTCCAAGCCGGTCATCATCGACTTCTGGGCAGTCTGGGTCGGCCCATGCAGGGCGATCGGTCCGGTGCTGGAAGAGCTCTCGAATGATCCAGGAAACTCCGGGGTCGATTTCTGCAAGGTTGACGTCGACGCGCAGGAGGACATCGCGCGGGAGGTCGGTATCAACGCCATGCCGACCTTCCTGGTCTTCAAGGACGGGGTCAAGGTCGGCGAGCTGGTCGGAGCCAACCCGGAAGGCCTGAAGCAGCTTGTCCAGCGGGGCAACACTCTCTGAGACGGGGACTTTAGCCCTGCCCGGCCCCGTCGTCGTCCTCGTCCAGTCCCGGCGCGTCCAGGGCGGCCACGGGATGATCTTGGTTACTGGGCGAGGTTGCTGACGCGGTTCGCGTACTCGCGGCGGGCCTTTGCGCTGGGCAGGGACGGCAGGGACACCCTGGCCGCCGTCGAGCGGTTGGCAGCGGGCGAGGAGCTGGCGGTGGACCGCGGGCACGCCCGTGATGCGCAGGGTGTAGCACTGGCCTCGACGTACGGTAACCCTGGGACAGCGGCTTCGAGGTATTCCGCCCAGCTGTTCTGGGCGTACTGGGCCCAGACGTAGGCGGTGTGGGGATGCACGCCGAACAGGTCGCTGACGACAATGGGCGGGAGATCGGTGATCGCTTCCACCATGGCCGTGTTGCGGGCGCTGATGCCCGGCAGGCCGTGCTTCCTCATGTAGCTGTGGACGCTGTCCGCACGTCGGGGACGGCTCGGTGGGCGGCCGGGGAAGAAGAAGCCGGGTGTGCCGTCGTGCGGCTGCTGGAGGACGGAAGTGCGGCAGCTAGGGCTGGCGATCTGCTTCTCGATGAGGACGGCGAGCCTGGGCGGCAAGAGGACGGGGTTTCGGTCGATCGTGAGGTAGGCGTCGTCACCGTCCCGATGGAAGCGGTCGGTCGTGAGCTCGACGATGCGCGTGGTGGGCAGGGCATAGAGGCTTGGTCAGGGAGCCGATGATGCGGGCCTCCAGCGGGAGGCTGTCGTCGTTGAGGCAGCGGCGAAGCTGCTGGTTGAGGTTCGTCGCTGTGCAGGAATCGGCTGGGCAGTCCCGACCTCTTCACCGGAACGGTGACCTTGCCCGTCAGGCGGCGGGCCACGGCCCAGCGGATGAACGCCGACAGGCCCCGGACCTGGGAGGAGTTGCTGGTCAGCCAGACGTCGAGAACTTCCTGGCTGAGGTCGGCGAGCGTGATCGAGTTGTCGTCGAGCCAGGTCATGAACTTGATCGCGGTCCGGATATCCGTCGGGTCATTCGCGGCGGCGCCGGCGGTGTAGCGGCCCTTGTCCGCCCGGCGTCGGGCGTCACGAAGGACGCCCCATTCGGCGAACGGGCAGATGACGCGGGCGTGGTGCGGGGGCAGGCCTGCGAGCGCGTCGTTGAGCCAGAGACGCAGGCGGGCGAAGTCCTCCTGTCGCTTGGGCAGGATGCCAGCGGCGACGAGGAGTTCGCGGACGTAGAGGTTTGCCAGACCTGGGGCAGGCCGTCGAGCAGGTCGTGGGTGACTTCCTGGTGTTGTGCGGCGAGGCCCGCCAGCATCCGGGCCGAGTCGCTGCGGCGGGTCCAGGCGATGACAGC
The DNA here is from genome assembly GCF_000725475.1 of Streptomyces durhamensis. Classification (NCBI taxonomy): domain Bacteria; kingdom Bacillati; phylum Actinomycetota; class Actinomycetes; order Kitasatosporales; family Streptomycetaceae; genus Streptomyces; species Streptomyces durhamensis. Next base: position 60,176 of record NZ_JNXR01000039.1, on the reverse strand, counting down.
GCTGGGGGACTGGGCGGCACCGAGCTGTTCCGCGAGCGGTTGGAGCTGGGGGTGGATGGTGCCGTCCTCGTCGCTGAGGAGTACTGGTGAAGAGGCAATGTTCCGAAGCTGCGCAATTCCTCGGTGCTCGCCGCACCACCCTCCGATAAGAACGACAGCAACCAAGCTGCTGAGCGCACGTTCGCCCGCGACGGTGGTCTCCTGACAACGCCGTATCTTGGGCAAGAGATCGATTGAGTGTTCGGGGGACTTGTGCGGATCGCAGATCACGCTGCCTGGGATCGGGGTTTCCCGGTCAAGTACCTGCTGGTCCGTGAGGACGAGGAGGGCGAGGAGAAGTACTGGGGGCGGTGCGCGAGCGTCGAGGGCATGTTTGTGGACAAGGTGCCACCGAAGCGCGAGGTCTTGACGCTGCGAGGATGCACTCCCACAGGTTCTTTGCGCGATGCCCTGTCGCCAGCCGCAGAGTCGACTGGGCTGCTGGGCGATGTGTGTGTCGAGGTATGGGACGACCAGCAGCCGCTGCAGTGGTGGACCTTGGTGGACGCTGTCGTCCTCGCCAACCAGCCGAACCGAAACGACCCGGCCCTGGTGGATGTCGTCGTGGGGGCCGGGGTCGAAGAGGAACACGCCTGGGACCACACCCTGCCGGTGTCGCCGCAGTTCAAACTGTTCGGGGGAACCACCATGGTCGCCAGTCCCGCTGGACACTGTCTCGGAGTGGATGGGCTGTTTGTCTCGCGCGGGGCCCCGCCATCGACTCCACTGCACCTCATCGGATGCGAAGCCGCTGAACCTTTGCTCGCCGTCTTGCGTCGACCCCGCAAGTGGGACCGGGACTGGGTGCAATTGTGGGCGCTGGACCGCCACGGCGAGGTGATGTACCGCCACAACGTGTACCTGCGAATCGAGAAGACACAGCCGTCTGTGCTCGGAGGCGCCCTCGTCGACATCACACTCGCTGACGGCGGCGACGATCAGCCTCCGCTGTTGGCCCGGCCGATCTGGGAGACCTGGCATCGGGGAGCTCCGACAACCCGCAACCAATGGGCCCCATACTCCACGCAGGGTAGATCCGAGTGGCTTGACCTGACGGCCACCCGCATGAGCGGCCAGCGCCCGGACCGCTCCGGCTGCACCCATCATCTTGACGGCAAGTTCATCACAGACGTGCCCGGCCTTCACTGCGCGATGGCAGAGGCCCTCGTGGGGGCCGGGGGCCACTTCGGCCGGGAGTGGAACGCGTTCAAGGACTGCCTGGGTGGTGGGTTCGGCGTGGCCCTGCCCTTCACCCTGATCTGGCACGATGCGGACGTAGCGCGTCGAGCGCTGGCAGACGTCGTCTCGGACCCTGATGAGGGGCTCTCCTATTTCGAGGACATCGTTCGGCTTCTCAAACGCTGCGGTGTAACCGTCGTTCTTCAGTAGCCGGGGCACTCCGCAGCCCTGATGAAGGTCGGCGATGGGATCGGTGAGTGGATGGTTCCGGCTGGCCGGAGCAGGTCAGCGGATCTCGTTGCGGGTGCGGGCGAAGAACGCCCCGCGCGTGGTGCTCTTGTTGTGGACCTCGATGTGGTGGGTGACCGGACCCTCGAAGACGTTCCTGGTGACGGCGGAGCGCGCCCTGCTGATCGCGCCGCCGATGGCGGTGGCGGCCATGGCCAGACCCGCGAACGGCAGGGTGACCATCAAGATCCCGTTCAACGTGACCGAGGACAGGCCCTGCACCACGAGCCAGGCACCGCAGCCGATGCCGGTGACCCCGGCGCCCACGCCGATGGAGGCCACCGCGATCCCGGCCGCCCAGGCCGGGACGATCCGGTGGTCCTCCTGCTTCACGGGCGGGGTGGTGCCGAAGGCCGGCGGCTCGGTGTCGTCGCGGAACGAGGCGGGGTGGTGGTGTACGGGCTTGCCCGCCCACTCGTCGAGCAGGCGGCGGGCTTCGGCCGCGGCCTCGGACTCGGGCATGCCGGACTGGGTGGTGTGCAGCGGGTCCATCGGGGTTCTCCGATCACGCGGGAAGGGGAGCGCCCTCCTGGCCGTGATGGCCGGGAGGGCGCGTGGGGGAGGGGCGCGCGACGGCGAAGGGCGTCGCCAGAGTCGTGTCCGGCGGCGTCCTTCGGAGTCGCGTGGCAGGGGAGTTGGGCGCTGTAGGTGGGTAGTCACCGGCGTACGCGCTCCGGGCGCCCTCGGACCGACAGGCGCGGGGAATGGGGATCAGGTGGAGTTCGTCTTCCAGTGCGGGTGGTGCGGCGGGGACAACTACTTCGTCGGCAAGCAGGTCGGCTTCTGGGTCGACAAGTGGGAGATCCCGTCTGAGTGGGACTGCCGGTTCTGCGACGGGCTCGACTACACGCCCGACCCGACGTGGACCGAGGCGTAGTCAGAAGCTGGAGATCAGTCCGGCGAGCGAGACCAGGCCGCTGTTGATGGTCGGGGCCAGGCCGGTCGCGGCGAGTGTGAAGCCGAACAGCGTGCAGGCCAGCGCGGAGCCGACACGGACATATCCGCCCTTGACCAGGACGAAGACGATGATGCCCAGTAACACGGCGGCGGAGATGGACAGAGCCACGGTGGTGGTGCTCCTTCGCAACGGGTCGGGTGGGGCCGGCCGCGCTCGGGTAGGCAGGCCCCGGGGATGGGTGGGTGTGATCAGGCGTTGGTGAGGCTCTTGATGGCCTCTAGCGCCTGGCGGGGAGAGGCGACCTGCTGGGAGCGGCGACCGCTGCCCTTGGAGCCGCGCCCGCCTCCGTCCTTGCCTCCGCCGCCGCCGCGCCGGCGGGATCGGCCCTCGCCGTGCCGTAGACACGGGCGACCATGACGGCCGCGATCCTGGCGGCCTCCTTGGCGATGCCGCACTGCTCGGCGCACCGCTGGGCCTGGATCTTCATGCGACCTGCGGCGTCGGCCAGGTCCGTGATCTGCTCGGTGACGCGGATGTCGATGTTGTGGTCGTCGACCAGGTCGGCGGCCATGTCCCGCAGGGCGTCGGCCACCTTTCCCAGAGCCTCCGCGATGGCTTCGGCGCGCTCCTGGTGGGAGGCGGCCTTGATGGCGATGTTCGCCATTTCCACCAGGTACTCATCAAGCGTGATGTCCGTGCGGTGCTGGGCGGCCAGGCCGCTGTGCCCGGACGGCCTGCTGACTTCCGAGCTGCTCACGCTGCTCCCTTCCGTGCTGGTCGGCCGGCTGGTGCCGGGCCGTGCGGTGTGCCGTACCGGCGCGGGCGGCAGGCCCCTCACGCCGGTCGTGACGGCCGCCGGGCCGTCCGCGTCGACGATGCCGTCCTCGCCCTTGGCGTCGGTGCGCGGCGGGCGGGTGGGACGGTCAGGCCACTCCACCGTCGGGATGGAGTCCTCCGCGCCGAACGGGCTGTCCGCCGGACGGCCGCGGCGACCGCACGACCCGTACGACCGCGCCCCGTCCGGCCCGTCCGGCCCGTCCGGCCCGTCCGGCCCGTCCGGCCCGTCCGGCCCGTCCGGCCCGTCCGGCCGGTGCGGCCGGTGCGGCGGGTACGTCCGCGCCGTCCGGCCCGGCCCGTGCCGCCGGTGCGCCGGCGGCGGAACCGCCGCCGCTTCTTCGCACCGTCAGACGCCCCGTCACCGGCCGTTGAGTCGGTGCCTGGCGCATCACCCGCCTTGCCGTCCTTCGCGGCGCTCGAGGCCCCGTCGGGGGCGTCCTTGCCGGTCTTGGCGTCCTTGCCGTCGGTGCCTTTGGCCTTGGACTCCTTGTCCTTGGTCAGGTCCACCTTCTCGGTGCCGGCCACCTTGGCGTCCTTCGCGTCCGCAGCGGCCTTCGCGTCGGCGCGGCGCTCGTCGAAGCGGCGCTGGGCTTCCTCACCGATGGCCTTGCCCAGCGTGGTGCGGCCGGGATCGGCCGACGCCGCGGCTCCCCGCTTCGCCTTCCGTGCCTCCGCCCGCTCCGCCTTCTTGGCCCGGCGGTCCTCCCACGCCTGCTGCCGCTGGGCGCGTGCCTGGTCGCGGTCCTTGCTCCGGTCTGCGACACCGGCGGCGTGCCCGGCGGTGCGCCGTTCCTGCCGTCCGGCCTGCCGGACCCCGGCACGCTCCTGGCGGCCGCGGGCCCGCTCGGCACGGGCGCCGGACGCCGGGCCCTGCTGTTCCCGACCGCTGCCGTCGCCCTTGGAGTTGCCGTTCCTGTCGGGGCCGCCGGAGCCCGTCTGGGAGCTTCTCGAGCCCCCGGACGGCCCGTTGCCCCGAACTGGTTGTACGGCCGTCAGAGGACCGGTCAGTGCCCTTCGTACCGCCCTTGCCGCCCCCGGTCGTTGCGGAGCCGGAACGCCCGTCGGTGCCGCCGGAGTTGGATCCGCGCAGGGCTCCGGACCGGTTCGGCGCCGGACCGGAGCCGTTGCGGGAGGCCCCGTTGCCGCCACCGCCGCGTGAGGACCCGCCTCCGCCGCCGGCCTTCAGGGTGGCGTCGTTCCGGCGATGTGTCCGCCTTGATGCCGATTCAGGCAGCTGACGTGACTGTGGGTTTGCGGACCGGGCTGGAACGGAGGCAGGCACAGCCTCCGAGTGGTCGTGAGGTGTCGAGTCCCTGATCACCATGTCGGTGGCCAGTGGGAATCCTCCAGCCGCGGCCACCGATGGGGAGTCGGGTGGCCGCGTGTTTCGCTACCGTCGGTGACGGTCTCCGGTAGCTCAGGCGTGTGCACCCGCACTCGGCTGCGCTGAGGTCGTGCGGGCCCGGTTCTCGCGGATCTCGTCGTGGTGGGCGGCGGCCCAGCCCACCAGGGACGTGGCGATCTCGTGGAGGCCACGGCCGAGCGGCGTCAGGGCGTACTCGACGCGCGGGGGAACTTCGGCGTAGGCAGTGCGGGAGATCAGGCCGTCCTGCTGGAGTTGGCGCAGGGTGAGGGTGAGCATGCGCTGGGAGATCCCGGGGACTTGGCGCTGTAGGTCGGTGTAGCGCAGCGGGCCCGGCTCCAGGACGGCGATCAGCAGCAGGCTCCATTTGTCGCCGACGCGGTCCAGGACCTCGCGGATGAAGGCCATGTGCTCGGCGGGGATCGCCGCGCACGGCCCGATCGCCGCCGCCCCGGCCGCCTTCGCCCCACCGGCCGCCTTCGCTTCGCGGGTCTGTTCCATGACGCACATTCCTCTCCAGCACGCACACGGATGTGCCTTTTGTACCGCCTTCCATACTGGTCCGCCATGGCGTTACGAACAAGTCGTAAGAATCGGAGGCGCGCGGTGAAGGTGGACATCTGGTCCGAGGTGACGTGCCCCTGGTGCGGGCTGGGCCATCACCGTGTGCAGCGGGCCGTCGAGCGGTTCGAGCACGCGGGCGAGGTGGAGGTGGTCCACCACTCGTTCCCGCTCAGCAGCAGCTTCCCCGAGGACCGCACCTTCTCCGTCCGCGAGGCTCTGCTGCGACGGCACGGTGTGGGCGGCGGTCAGGCCGAGGCGTCGACCCGTCGGATCGAGGCACTGGCCGCAGCCGAGGGTCTGAGCCCCTACCGGGTGCTGGACAACCAGGTCGGCAACACCGACCTGGCCCACGAGTTCCTCGCCCACGCCTCCGCCCAGGGCAAGAACCGTAAAGCGTGGGACGCGATCTTCGACACCTACTTCGGCAAGGCCAGGCCCGTCTTCTCCCCGGACGACCTGCTCGCCCTCGCCGACACCCTGGGCCTGGACCGCGAGCAGACCCGACAGGCCCTTGCCCAGCGCCGCTACCGCGAGCAGGTCCGCGACGACGCGGCCCGCGCTCAGCGCCTCGGCGCGACCGGTGCCCCGTTCATCGTCGTCGACGGCCGGTACGGCGTCCCCGGTGCCCAGGACAGCGACACCCTGCTCGACCTGCTCCGCACCGCTTGGGACGACACCCACCCCCCTCACCCCCGTCGCAGGTGGCGGTGACGCCCCGGTCTGCGGCTCGGACGGCTGTGCCGTCCCCGCACACGGCTGAATCCCCATAGCCCCTGTGATCCAGAACCGAGGAGTCCGATGAACGTCCTGCTGTGGGTCCTGCAGGGACTGCTGGCCGCGGTGTTCGCGATGGCCGGCGTCATGAAGACGACCCAGCCGATCGACAAGCTCGCCGGCACTCTTCCCTACGCCAAGGACCTTGCCCAGGGCACGGTCCGGCTGATCGGCGCGGTCGAACTGGCCGCCGTGCTCGGCCTCGTCCTGCCCGCCGCCACCGGCGTCGCGGTGGTCCTCACCCCGCTCGCCGCCGTCGGCCTCGCGGTGGTGATGGCGCTGGCCGGCACCTTCCACGTCCGCCGCCGGGAGTACAGCGCGATCGGTATGAACGCCGTGCTGCTGGCCCTGGCCGTCGTGGTGGCCTGGGGCCGCTTCGGCCCGTACTCCTTCTGACCTTCCGAATCCGTCCCCGGCCGGCGCCCGCCGTCGGCCCTCCGCCCACGAAAGGCGATGACTCCCCATGACCGACCTGCTCGTCCTCGGCGGCAGCGGCCGCACCGGCACCCACGTCCTGGCGCAGGCCGCCGAACGCGGCCACCGCGTCCGCGCCCTCGTCCGCGACCCCTCCGCCGTCCACGCCCCGACCGGTGTCGAGCTGATCCAGGGCACGCCCGCGAACATCGACGACATCCGCCGGGCCGCCCAGGGCACCCGGGCGGTGATCAGCGTGCTGAACAACGCCCGCGCCTCCGACAACCCTTGGGCCAAGCCGGTCAGCCCGCCGATGTTCATGACCGACGCCGCCCGCAACACCCTGACCGTGATGGCCGAACAGGGCATCCGCCGGATCGTCCTGACCTCCTCACAGGGCGCCGGCGACGACTGGGCCCGCCTCAACCCGCTGGTGAAGGCATTCATCAACCTGTCGAACATCAAGGCCGGCTTCACCGACCACACCGGCGTCGACCAGGTCGTGCGCGCCTCCGACACCGACTGGACCCTCGCCCGCGCCGTCGCCCTCAGCGACAGGCCCGCCACCGGCCCCCTGCGCGCCGGCGACGCCAACGTCACCACGCCCGGACGCTGGATCAACCGGGCCGACCTCGCCCGCTTTCTCCTCGACTCCGTCGACGAGGAGACCTGGATCCGCCGCGCCCCGCTGGTGTGGAACGCCCGCGGCTGACCCACCCCACCTCGAACCTGGTAAAGAGCCAGAACACCCCAAAAAGCCCGAGGAGACATCCCCATGCCCGACACGTCCAAGGTCATCGCCGTCTTCGGAGCCGGCACCGGGCTCGGCGCCTCCGTCGCCCGCCGCTTCGCCCGCGAAGGCTTCCGCGTCGCCCTCGTCGCCCGCCGCAAGGACCGCCTCGACGCACTCGTCGAACAGCTCATCGGCGAGGGCATCGACGCGGCCGGATTCACCGCCGACCTCTCCAAGCCCGCCGAGGTACCCGCCCTCATCGACGTCATCCGCGGACGGTTCGGCCGGATCGACGTCATCGAGTACGGGCCGATCAGCGGTGAGCAGAGCTTCGCCCCCGCCACCAAGCTGGACGCCGTCACCCTGCAGAAGGACAGCCCTCTTCTCCTGTTCACGCCGGTCGAGGTGGTCCGCGCGGTGCTGCCCGAGTGGGCCGAGCGCGGCGACGGCGCGTTCCTGATGACCACCGGCCACACCGCCGTGGAGCCGCGGCCGTACATGAGCGGGGGCCCGCTGATGTCCGCCGCCCGCAACTGGCTGCACTCCCTCAACGGCGAACTCGCCGACATCGGCGCCTACGCCGGCACCCTTTCCATCGCGGCGTTCATCGCGCGCAGCGAGATGGGAGAGATCGCCGCCGCATCACTGCCGGAAGGCGTCGGCCCGCTCGTCGACCCGGACGACCTCGCCGAGCACTACTGGTACCTGTACACCAAGCGCGACCGCATCGAGCAGATCCATCCCGAGCCGACCGCCGGGTAACCCCAGCCCGGACCCCTCGCCACCACGGTTCGGGTCATCCCTCGGCGACGACACCCTGCGTACAGGCCAGTCCACCGGTGGGGAGTCCAACTGGCCGTCCGCGGGGAAAGGATCTTGGCCGCTGTCATCACAAGGCGGAAGACCGTGCCTGCCCGATCATCATCGCCCATCCCCGCCGGCCTGGGCCGGCTCGCCACCGGCCGCCCTGCCGAGCCCGGGGAACACCCGCAGCTGCTGGACCGCCTCGCGACCGTTCCCGATCCACGTAGGGCCAAGGGGCGCCGCCACCCCCTCGCCTTCGTCCTCGCACTCGCCGCGTGCGCGGTACTGGCCGGCGCGAAATCCCTGACCGCGATCGCGGAATGGGCAGCCGACGCCCCGGCCGCCGTGCTCACCGCCCTCGGCGGCCCGAGCCGCGAACCCGCCGGGCCCACCGCCCCGACCGAAGCCACCGTGCGCCGAATCCTGCAGCGCGTGGACGGCGACGCCCTCGACGCGGCGATCGGCGCCTGGCTCGCCGCCCGGGACCCCCACCGCCCGCCACCCGACCATGACCTGGGCAGACGCGCCCGCCGCTCGCTGGCCGTGGACGGCAAGACCGTTCGCGGCGCGCCGCGCCGACGGCACCCAGGTCCACCTTCTGGCCGCGATGACCGGGACCGGCCTGGTCGCAGCCCAGCGTGAGGTCGGCGCCAAGACCAACGAGATCACCGTCTTCCGGCCGATGCTCGTCGACCTCGACCTGGCCGACACCGTGGTCACCTTCGACGCCCTGCACTCCCAGACAGCCCATGCCCGCTTCCTGGTGGAGGAGAAGAAGGCCCACTACATCGCCGTGATCAAGGGGAATCAGCCGCTGCTGCACCAGCACCTTAAGCAGCTGCCCTGGCGGGAGGTGCCGCTGTTGGATAAGACCCGCGCTACGGAACACGGCCGTGACGAGATCCGCCGTGTCAAGACCTGCACCGTCACCCGCGGCCTCGACTTCCCCCACGCCGCCCAGGCCGTGCAGATCGTGCGCCGCCGTCGGACGGTCACCACCGGGAAGTTCACCCTGGAACGTGTCTACGCGGTCACCGATCTGACGGCCGAGCAGGCCGATGCTCCCGAGAGGTCAGCCCCGCCCCCGACCGCCAGCCCGCTGGACCGGCTGACGACGAGCGCCTGGTCGAGCTGCGCCGCTCGGAGATGGATGCGCTGCGCCTTTACGCGCACCTTGGTGCCCGGCTGTGTGTACCGCCGGCCGACGGCCTGGAGGAGAAGGTGCGCACCGCGCGCCAGCTCGGCAACCTGTGGGTGCTGTACCTGAACGAGGAGCAGATCGCGTCGGTGGCCTACGCCTTCTACCTGCGCTCGGTGGGCGGCTCCGGCGCGGAGGCCAACCGGTTCGGCCGGGAGTACGGCGTCGTCTTCCACCCGGACGGGTGCGGCAGCCCGTGGCTGATGCGCCTGCACTGAGCGGGCCACTCCGGCTCCCAACTAGTCCAGGGATCCCCGCCTGTAGTCCGTCGGTCTCAAGCACCCTTCTGGTGCTCCACTGCAGCATCCAGCGCACTGCGAATCTCGGGCGGCAGCCATTTGTTCTGCGGCCACTGCACTACGAACTCTGCTACTTCTCGCAGTTTGATGTTCGTGTGCTGCGACATCTCCCTGAGGACCGCCCAGCCTTGTGCGGGCTGTACGCCGCCGTAGGCGATCACCACGCCGATCGCCTGGTCGATGACGGCGTGGGAGCCGAGCGCCGTCTTCAGCTGCTCGATTTGCTCTTTCAGGTCGAGGATCTCGCCTTCGGGGTCATGGCGCTCAGGCATGGTGATCCGCATCTCCTCCAAACGGTGCTGCCAGAGTGACAGTGTCCTGCTTCCCCGTGAGCACGAGATTACGGGTATGCACAGCACCGCAACAGGACGCCAATCGAGGGATAAGACCAGGTCGCAGGCTTTCCGACGCCACCGAGGTCTCCCTACGACGCGGTGGCCTCCTCGACTGAGTCTCGAACATCAAGCACGGAGTCGGCCCCGGTCATTTCGAGCACTCTCAGAAGCTGATCCGCCGGCTCACCTGGTGCGGGATCTGGCATGCCAGCGACCGACTGCTGTGATCGGGCGCGAAAGGTGTAGGAGTGGAAGAGTGCACCTCTCACCACCCATCGAGCCGATGCTGGCCCGCTCCCTGACAACGCTGCCACCGCCCGGGGCAAGGCCCGTTTGGTCGAGCAGAAGGTCGACGGGTGTCCTGGGCTGGTACGGCTGGGCGATCGTCTTGGTCGGGACTCTCACCGGGTACCTGTTCGGCGCGCTCTACGGGATCGGCCTGATGCTTGCGGGCCCGGGGCGGCCGTACTAGCAGGATCCCGTTCGGCCCGTTCTTGCTCGCCGGGACGCTGGCCGGTGTGCTCCTGGGCTCCCACGCCTCCTGATCCCCGGGCTCCTGGAACCAAGGGGCCGTTGGATCGGGTGCTTTGTCCTGAGTGCACAAAGCGGGTTTCGTGCTGACTAGCCTGGGATCGCGCCGTCGCGGGCGGCTGCACCGCGAGGCTACGCCGAGGCGTGGATCAGCTCCATCTCGATCGCGAGCGCGCCGAGGGTTTCCTTCTCTGGCGGATAGATGGAGCGGATGTTCGCCAGCTGCTGCTCGCGAGTAGCGGTCGGGTTCACGTTCGTCGGCCCCTCTCCATCGAGCAGCTGCTCGAAGTCCGCGTACTCTGTCACCCGGAGCACTCGGACGTCGCACGTCTCGTCGCTGCCCTTGATCCGGAAGCGGATTGTGTCACCCGCAGCCATGCCAGCCAGGTGCGCATACTTCACGCGGACTTCGATCGTCTTACTGCCGGCGGCGACGAGATCGAAATACCTGCGGTACAGGTTCAGGTCATGCCTGCGGGTGGCCGCGGTGTCCTCATGAGGCGGTGAGACTCCTCGTCACATCGGTTATGTCGAGCAGTTGGTCGGCGTAATCGGACAACGAGCCCGGCCACATCCGGGTATCGAGCATCCACGGAGCAGCGCCCTCCGGCAACGCCGCCCTGCCCTCCCGAATGAGAGTCTTCGACAACTTGGCGCCGCTATCCGTGACGACCTGCGGACAGAACAGCCGCGCCGGCAGCTGTGCGCCGGTGAGTCCAATCGCCGTCAGAGCCTGGTCCACGAGCTGGGAACCGAATACCCAGTCGCCGCCCTTGACCATGACAGACAGCCGGTCTCGATCCGCGATAGCGCTCAGCTCCTTGACCAGATTCCGGTACAGCGTGGCGAGGTCGAGGTAACCAGTGCCGGCCGTGCCAATGACGGAGTCGCAGGGGCCGTGTTGAAGGCAGACCGCGGAGATCTGGGCGTGGTCGGTGCCGAGCAGGATCCGCGTGCGTTCGGCGTACTTCTCAGCCCACCCGCAACCGGCTTCCGGGCAGGAGACGCGGACGTGCGGCACACCGTGCGCGGGGTCCAGCCACCAGCGCGCAGCGTCGATCCGCCGGTGTGCACGCAGCCAGGTCTGCCGAAAGTGCTCGGTCTGCTGGAGTCGTGAGTACATCTCGATGGAGTAGGGGATGGACAGCCGGTTCGACAGCGCGGCGAACAGAGGCTTGTAGAGGGTGTCCACCTGCGCGGCGAGGACGTCCTCGCCGAGGGCCTGTGCGTAGGCGCGCTGGTACCGGTGTCCGGATGTTGAGTCGGTGATGACCTCGTGCGGGGCGTTGTCGAGGGCGCCGAAGGCCACCTCGACGGGGAGGCCGAACCGGTCGCGGACGCGGGCTGCAGCGGCGAAGGTGAGCGACTGCACGAGCGACGTGCCGAGGTGGGGTACGCCGTTGATCTGGGTGCCGACGGAGAACACGATGCTGGCAGGGCGGCTGATCAGTAAGCGGGGGGTGAGGATGTCCGTGACGGCGCTGAGCGCGTTGGCCAGCACAGTGTTCGGTGAAACGGGATGTGCCGTCATGCTCTGCTCCCTGACTGGTCAATGAGGGTCTGGGCGATCGGCTGAGCGCTGCTGTCGTTGGCGGGCTTCGTGGTGCAGGCCGGTGACGGAAGCCGGGGTGTCGGTGGCGTCTTCCTGGCACGACTGCGTGAGCGACTCGTGACCGGCAGCGATCAGCCGAGCAACGTGCAGGGCCCTGCACAGCACAGCGGGGGAATCCATCGGCACTGCCCAGTACGAGTCGATGCCGGGACGGGATCGGTCGGCGTCCAATCGCGGCACTCCCAGATAGGCACCGCGCCCGATCACGGCCACGTCGGACGCCTGCCAGTCCTTGACGGCCTCGCGCCACGTCCTGGGCACGCTGGAGGGCAGGAGGACGTAGTACCGGTCACGGTGCTGGTCGCAAATTACCGGACCGCCCTCCAGGGCTTCCTTCATGACGCCATCGACGTCCGCCGGCTTCGTGCTCGCAGCCGCGGCATGGACGAGAGCGCCTGGGAGCCGGAGAGCGACGAACAGCGTCCCTACCGGCAGCAGGGTTACGCCGTGCTCCTGCCACTCCATCCGAGCGCGCTCACGCCCGAAGCTGGGAAGGGTAGACAGAAGCCAGTGCTCCGCTGCCAACCGGCGTTCAGCCCGCGTGTGAACAACGACGGGTTCGCGGCTCACCGGTGGGCCTCCAGGCCCTAAATCGGTTCCTTCTCCACGGGGGCGGTCATGGAGGCATCACTCCTATTACGCTGAGTTGCCAGGTCGTCACCCATGACGGTATGTATGGGAAGGCCGAGTCATGCGTGGGCCGCCTGTCACGGACGCGGGGCTTTCTCGCCGTGCACGGCTGTGTATTTGGCAGCGAGCCAAGGGCCGAGGTCGTTGATGAGCATCCCGAGCACCGCCGGGTCGGGTGAGGGCGCACGGCCAACGGACGCGGCGACACGCATCTGCTCGACGCGCTCGGGGTAGTAGGGGCCGAAGAGCTCGGCGGACTGGTCGAGGTCGCTGGTCCAGCCGCCCCATCGAGGCATGATCAGGGTGAATCCTGTGCGGACGATGCGGCGGCCGACGAGACGGCTGAGGGTCCGGCGATCGGCGTCAGTGGTGGCTTCGGCTGCTTTGGCACGCCAGTGTCGAAGCACACGGGCGAGGTCACCGTTGGTCTCCCGCGCGAGTAGGGCTGTGGGGCGGTAACGGGGCAGTTGTTCTGCAAGGTCAGGGCCCAGCAACGGGGTGCAAAGGCAGGCGATGAAGAATCCACCATCGTGACGTTCGACGTCGCTGAGCAGTACCCGCGTGCTGGTCAGCAGGATCCCGACGCCGTCGATCTGCGGGAATGCACGGTCGATTACGGCCTCGATTGCTTTGGCGTCAGCGCGGTCGGCTTCGGTGGGCTCGTCGTGGAGGGCGAGCTGGAGGTCGAGGTCGGAGACTCCGGGGGTGGCGGTGCCACGGGGGATGCTGCCGTAGAGGTAGGCGCTGTGCAGGCGTGTTCTGCCGAACGTCTCGGTGATATGAGCGCGGGCGGCATCGACGACGGGGACGAACGCTGCCGGCACTCGGTCCAGTGCGCCTTCGCGTGCGATCGTTCCGTCGTGGTCCAGCCCTCGTTCATTCATGGGGCCACTGTGCCTTGTGCTGCTGTGTGCTGCCGAGCGAATTACCGAGGCGGTGTGGCGTCCGTGCATCGCACCGCCCACGCATCCGCCAGTGGGAGACGTCGGGCAGGCCAGCCGCCGAAAAGGCCCTGCCCGGCTCATCCAGCCGCGTACGTGGCGAGAAACGGACGCACCACCGGTAGGGCGAGGTCGAGGCGCAAGAATGTGTCGAAGTGTCCGCAGCCGGGCAGTTCGACGCAGGCCGCGCCCGAGATCCGAGCAGCGGTGTCCTGGATCGACCGTAGTCGGGGGTCACGGTCACCGGCCAGCAGAAGCACCGGTGCCGGGGTTTGCACGAGCCTTTCCAGGACGCCCTCGCGGGCGTCAAGGGCGGCCGTCAGCGCTGCCAGCGCATGTGGGTCGGCTGCCTGCATCGCGCCGCGCATCCACGTCGGGAGTGGTCCTTGACGTTCCAGCATCTCGATGAAGGGAGCCGTTCCCCGAGAGCGGAACAGTCCGATCTCCTGCTGAACCTCCGCCGGAGCAGCTGCAGCACGTCCACCATGTGCTCCGCCGGCAATCAGCGCGGTCAGCCGTTCGGGGTGCCCCGCCAGCAGGTTGAGGCCGATGATGCCGCCCATCGACGCACCCCAGAAGGCCGCCCGGGAGACGTCGAGTGCGTCGAGTACGGCCACGATGTCGCCGACCTGACGGGCGATCCGGTAGCTGTCCGCGTCGTGGGGCGCGTCGCTCCCGCCGTGACCACGGGCATCGACGAGAACCAGGCGATGGCCCCCGGCGAGCGCGTCGTCATAGCCCGCCGACCGCCACGTCGTACGATCTCCGAAGAAACCGTGGAGCAGTACCAACGGCGGTCCGCTGCCCACCACCTCGAAGGCGATCCGAACTCCGTCGTCAGTGGTGACCCGCACCGTTAATCCCCGTCCTGGGACGGGATGGGCGTGGCCTGGTGGTAGTACATCCGCCAACCCATCTCCTCGCCCAGCCTGCGCCACAGCGAGCTCCGGCGCGCCCGCCGTCCCTCGATTGTGGTCTCGTACGTCAGGTGCACCACACCGGGAGCCAGCACGGCACCCGTCATACCTGAGTGCACGTACCGAGGGCCCTCCTCCGAGTTGCCGGGCATGTCCGGCAACTCGGCCAGTATCTCCTCGTACGACCACCGCCGGCCCGAGGCGCCGACCTCCACGAACTCCGGGTCCAGCAGCTGCCTGGCCTCCGCCCGCGACGTTCGCACACGGGGATCCATGAGCCGCAGCTCGCCCCTGACCGCCTCTTCCACCTCATTCGCTTCAGCACGCACCTCTGCATCATCGCCCCACCCGCCGGGCTCACCGCAACCACATCACCCAACGCTCAGTGCCCGAGCGGATGATCTGGCCGCTCCCGGTCGTCGCATTCGGCCAGCAGGAGTTCGGCGAGGAAGCCGAGGTAGGACATCTGCTCGCGGCCGGCGGTCTCGGCGAGTTCCGGGAACTGGGTGCGGATGGTCGGCAGCCGCAGCATCCGGCATGCCTAGTCGACCGCGGCAGTGGCGGCCTGTTCGGAGAGTCCTCGTTGGCGGGGGATGGTCACGGCGTTCTCCTTCAAGTGGTCGGATGGTCGGGTCGGCGGTGTCGTAGGAGCTGGTCGTAGTGGGCCACGGAGGGGAACGGCCGTTTGTCGGGTGGCAGGTGGGCCAGGCGGCGCGTGGTCAGAGACGTCACGTTCGCCCGGTCGGCTGCGGGCGGTTCGGGTTCTTCCGCGGCCGCGGTGTCGGCTTCCGCCGCTTTGCGGGCCTCCAGGTGGAGCCGGACGAGGTGGAGGGCGCGCTGCCACTCCACCGGCCAGGCCGGGCACCACGACGGGGCGATGTTCTCCAGCTGCTCGCGCCGCTCCTCCGACAGCGCCTTGGCCGCCGACTGAACCGGGAACCCATCGGCACGCCGCTGCGCGACCACATCGAGTCCGGCGGGCACCTATTCCTCGTTCAAGCGCGGGTGGACGGACGGCGGATCCGGACTGACTGGGCGAGGGACGAGGTGATCGTGTCTCCGTATGTCCGCGACAGCGCCAGGGTGCGTTCCTGGTCGACCAGGTTCAAAACGACCGCTGTTGCATTGAGCCTCTTCAGCGTTGCCGCTCCAGGGTGAGGACGGCTCTGGCGATTGACGTCATGCGATTTGGACTGCATCGGGATCTGCGGAAGATCCGCCAGGACTTCAGGCGCGCAACGCCGCGCTCAACCGGCGCCCGTGCCGCGGACTGGGCCCGGTTGACGGTCTTCTCGGTGAGGGCGAGTTCCTGCAGGGGCCGGCGCTTGATGCCAGTGGTCAGCCAGGGGCCGCCGCCCTGGTAGGCAAGATCGGCCAGGATGGGAATGCCCTGGCGCTCGCAGGTGCGGATGATGCGGTGGGTACGGGCAGCGGTCAGATCGTGAGCCCGGCCCGGCAACGCGGGTGAGAGCCACAGCAGCCGGCCGCCAGGATCGGTGACCACCTGCACGTTCACCCCGTGTCGGCGGTGCTTGTGCGAGTAGTCGGCCCGTCCGTCGCCGACCCGGTCGCACTCGGCGAGCGTGCCGTCCAGCAGGACGAAGTCGACGTCGGCCTCGCGCAGGACCTTCAGCAGACCCGGCGCACGTTCGGCGAGCAGGCGGATAACCGCACCGGTGTAGGCGTGGGCGGTGGACTCGCTGATCCCCGAACCCGGCAGCGATCTTCGCCAGGGTGGTGGGTTCACGCAGGTACACCAGTGCCACCATCGCGCGCTGAGACGGACGGAGCTTGCAGTGCCGGTCACCCTCACGGGTGACGATCAGCATGGTCACCCACTCCACGAGCGCATGGGGCAGGTCGAGTGCGGCAGGATTGATGACCAACGAGGCCCCCGAGCAACGTGGTTGAGACGTCAGACACCTCGATCAACGACTCGGGGGCCTCGCTCGTTGCGCTTCGTGGGCTGTCACCTGATCGGTGGCCAGCTCGAAGAGGCTCATTGATCGACATGGTTCTTCGTGTCCACGAGCGCGGTGTTCTCATCGGTGATCTTTCGGCGGACAACGTGCTCAAGGATCCCGAAGGTGGCCGGATGTGGCTGATCGCCTTTGAGAGCGCCGCCGTGGACGCGGACTCCTGTGAGCAGAAGCGGTTCGCGGCAATGTGGGCGACGCCAGGCTTCAAGCACCCGGCTCGAGACATCCCTAAAACACTGGTGCCTGAGGATGATTTCTACGCCTTGGGCATTGTACTTGTATGCGCGCTGACGGCGGTGAGCTACTTCAGCCACGATCCAAGCGCGTTGCCGCGGTTCCTCGACGAGTTCGTTCGGCACGGCATCCTGCCCGAGGTGCGACACGTAATAGCTGCGCTGGTCGATGGTGATGTCATCGCGGCGTGCGACACGCTTAGCGATTGGCAACCCGAATGATGGAGGTCGCGAGCCGGCGAGTCCCTGGGCCCGTAGCAAGGTCCACTCGCGTGAGCTGTGGCAGCCAGCCGACCACCCGAGATAAAATAGCTGAACAAGCGCGCACATGTCATTGGCCGTGGCCATCGACCCGGCCGCAGAATAACGAGGCCATCCACTACGACCAGCACCATGTCCCAGACAGAACACAATGATTTGAGTCTCCAAGATCACCGAGTCGGTTCAGGGCGGCCATCAACTCCGTCCCTGCTGCAAACCGCAAGTCTCCGCCTCCTGCGGCCCGCTACAGCGCCACGTGGGCGAACAGCGTGGTGGCAAGGGGGTATTAGCCACTGGTCTTTCGCAGCCGATGGTGAAATTGCTTTGCGTCCCATACTCGGGAGGTCACTTTGATCAGCGGATCTGTCGGACAAGGCGGTATCAACGGTCCAGACGACGTCATGGCGGTGCAGCGTCTGCTGAGCGATCTGCAGATCGCAGCAGGCCACGTTTCGCTTGACGTTGACGGGCTGGTCGGTCCCAAGACCATCGCGGCAATCTCGGAATTCCAGCAGCAGAATCCTGGCCTACTGGTCGATGGCAGGATCGACCCGACAGGGCCAAGCTTCACCCGGCTCGATGAAGTCAGCAGCAGTCTCTATGCGACGATCGTGCAGGAGCAAGGCTTCCCCATTCTGACTGCGCCGACGCCTCCCGGGACGCCGGGCGACCTGGCTGCCGATTTCGATGATATTCGCGGTGACTTCTCCGCGCTTGCTCCCACCGAACGCGTTGCCGGCGCCAGTCGCTTTGCCAACCCGGTTCCGGACCTCATCGCCCCTGTCGACCGCATCCGCTTGACCCTGCTCGGGGCGGTGCAAGTGGTTCCCTTGATCATTGTTCTCATCTTCATACTGGCGTTGCTCATCGTCATCACCTCCAACCCGATCTGGCAGCGAGCAGCCAAAGAGACGCTGAAAGGCCTCAAGGATCGCATGCGATTGTTGTCGCAGAAGATCCGTGATGCCGTTCAAGACATAGTCGACGCCATCGAGGGTGTTATTGGCGGCACACGATGTGCGGAGCTATGCGCGAACGAGATTAACAAGGTCAAGGACCTGCAGCAGAAGATCAACGAGCTGCTGGACAGCATGCCCGCCAACGACAACGACCCCAACGCGATGAAACAGCTGCAGTTCCAACTCGCCCGTCTTCTGGAGCAGATCGTCGCGGCCCAGGCAGACGTCGTTGATTGCCTCCAGCGGAATGGCTGCTAGGCCGTGTCCTGTAGGTCGGCACGCAGCCACAACACGATGGCGGCGATGATGATCTCTCAGCGGTAGTAGGCGACGCGTTTGGTGTAGCGGGTGGCGAGTCCGCGGAACTGTTTGAGTCGGTTGAAGCAGCGTTCGACGACGTTGCGGCCGGCGTAGCGCTCAGGATCGAAGACGGGTGGGCGTCCACCACGGGAGCCCTTAGCTTTGCGGTGGGCGATCTGGTCGCTGTGTCAGTCCCCTCGCAGCGTGGAGACAATCTATGCGGCCAGTCCCTCGGCGAGGGTGGCTCGGTAGTCACGTTCGTAGTCGATCGGGCTCTCGCCCCACCCACCCACGCGGCCACGTCCAGCTCCGCCCCGGCCGCGACGGCCCGTGGTACGCCCACGAGTCCGAGCCCGCACAGGACGACCGGTGGCCCCGCGGCACCCCGGACCTGGACCCGGTGGGCGCCCCGACGGGCTCCGGCCCCGGCCCCCGCACCGGCCGGCCGCGACCCGGGCGGCGCTGCATCCCGCACAACACACTCACCCACACGCCCCGTTGACGCTGCGTGACTTCCCATCGCGGACGGTCGTGGAAGCCAGACGCGACCGGCGCCGGCAGTCCGGTTGCGGGGCATTCCGGGCGGAGTAGCCTGGAGCTGATCGGCCCTGCCTGATCTGGAGGTGGGCGATGTTTCTCCGATTGCTGCGGCGTCGTCAGCCGCACCGGCTGGTCCTTCTCGGCAACGGCCGTCTGATCCGGGGCTTCAGCGGCGGATTCTACGACGGTCACGGTTACCAGTCCTGACGCCGTTCACGGCGAACCCTTGGAGGAAGTGCGGTGACAGAGGACGCCGATGCCCTGACAGCCATGGCGAGGACCCTGTCACCGCACTGCCGTGTCACCGGGATGTCCGACGGCGCGCTGATCGCGGACTGGAAGCGGACGCGTTTTCTCGGCATGGCGGCGGCGGATGTCCGTAAGTTCGCCGAAGGCACCCCCGAGGAACGCGCGGAGCTCGTCACCGTCCTCCTGCGTGCCGGGTGCGCGAAGGACCACCGGCAGCGGCACACGGACGCCGGCGCCGGGCCCTGGCTGCGCGGAGTGCACCTGCTCATCCGGACCATGGGATTCGGTCGCGTCCTGCGGCTGCTGTCCCTGGCTGCCCCGGCGTACGCCCGCGCCGACACCCCCTCCGCACAGGAGGTCCGCCGGCTGAAACGAGCGATCCTCGCCCACAGCCGCCGCAGCTGGCTGGTCGACGGCGACTGCAAGTCCGAGGCGGTGACGGCCTTCCTCCTGCTGCGGCGGTCCGGCCTGCAGGCCGTCCTCCACATCGGCGTGCGCGAGCACCCGTTCGCCCTGCACGCCTGGACCGTCTCCGCCGGCCTGTGCATCCCGGACGCCGATCCGCGGGGGCACGCCTTCGAACCGGTGCTCACCATCGACGGCGGGGGCCGGTGACATGGACGCCCTGCGCCTCGAGTGGACGGGCGGCACCCCGAGGCTCCGGACCACCGACGCCCTGGCACGTCGGGGACTCGTGACGACGGTCTCCTCGCCGGTCGGCACCGCGGCCGTCGTCGGCTGGGCCGGCTCGGCCCGCGACCGGGTGACAGGCGCACACGGCCTCCTCGACGCCTGCGGCAGGCAGGGAGCGGCTCCGACGATGCCGGCCGGCGACTACGCGGCCGTCGTCGTGTGCCGGGACCGCATCCTCCTGACACGCGACGAACAGGCACGCATCCCCCTGTTCTTCAGGGAGTCCGCAGGCCGCGTGGACGCGGTGAGCACCTCCGCCCGCACCCTGGGCCGCGCCACCGAGCTGGAACCCCGCTACTTCTGCCGCTTCCTCACCGGGAACCTGGCGCAACCGCACACGGGCCTCACGCCGTTCACCGGGGTCCACCGTGTCCTCGGCGGCGAAGTGGTGGAGCTCTCCCTCGCCGGGCGGCTGTGTGGCCGTACGCCGCGACGCGCCCGTGCCACCGCCGACGCGCCCGCGTCCCTCGCTGGCGGACCCGGCCTCGACGAGGCCGCGCGGGAGCTGCGCCTGGCGCTGGAGAACGCCGTCGGACGCCGTATGGGCACGACGACGGCCTGCCATGTCTCGGGCGGCACCGACTCCACCGGTGTCGCGCTGCTCGCCGCGCGCCTGCTGGCCGCGGGACACGTCGGCACCGGGGAGCTCGTCCTGCTCGCCGGGCGTTTCCACCACGGGGAGCTGGCCGGGGAGCAGCCGTACCTCGACCTGGCGCTGGAGGGGATCCGCCGGCACGCCCCCACGGCCCGCCCGGTGGTCGTCGACACCGACGACGTGGCCGACTTCGACGACTTCCCGCACCACGCGGGCGACGCGGACGAGCCCCATGCGCACGCGTTCCGCGCCCCGTTCTGGAGCAGACTCCACGGCGCGGCCGCGGAACTGGGCTGCGACACCCTCCTGACCGGCTGCGGGGCCGATCCGGTCGCCGACGCCAACCCCTTCCACCTGCACAGGCTCGCCCGCACGGGCCGGCTCTGGCAGCTGACCCGGCAGGCGCGCGCCTGGGCCGAGGGGAGCGAACGGGGCCTGCGGGACGTCGTCCACGCCTACGTCGTCCGGCCGACCGCCCCGCTCACCGCCGAACGGATCACCGCACTGGCCCGTGGCGGAACGGTGCTGGGCGGACTCGGGACCTTCGACCGCCCCCGCTGGCTGCGGCCCGGCTTCGCCCGGGCCCACGGGTTCCGCGAGGCCCGGATCGCGGAGAGCCGCTTCGTGTTCGGGCGCAGACCGGAACAGTCGCTGTACGACGCCGCCAACTACCTGGCCGCGCCCGATCCGCTGTCCTGGCACCGGGCCGGACGGGACGGGTTTTTCCTCTCGCACCCGTTCCTCGACCCGGAGGTCGTCGCCACGATGAGCCGCCTGTCCGCCGCGGCCGTGTTCCGGCGGGGCCGTCCGAAGGCCGTCCTCCGCGAGGCCCTGGCGGACCTGCTCCCGGCCCCGATCCGCGGCAGGGCGGTCAAGGTCCCCTTCGACGACCTCTACGCCCGCGGTCTGCGCAGACACGGCGACGAACTCGTCGCCCTGTGCCGCTCTGCCCGGCATCCGCTGGTCACCGAGATGTTCGACGTCGACACGCTGTGCGGGGCCGTGCGGGAGGCCCGGCTCGGCATGGGGGACGCGTACTCCTGGGACCGGATGAACAGCTCGCTGGCGCTGGTGGCGTGGCTGGAGGGGCTCAGCGCTGGTTCTTGATGTCCCAGAGGTTCTGGACGTAAGGACCCGTGGTCAGGTCGACAAGACCGTACCGGCTCGACACGTCACGTTGTTCTATCGACCCGGGGATGTGGCCCTCCTCGCCCGCGCGCGCGATGGACGTCGCCACGTAGGCGCCGTGCTTGCCGAAGTCCCAGTAGACCGTGAGAAAGCGTGGATCTCTCGTGTACTCGTCGATGGCATTGTTCTCGCGCACCCTGGCGCGGTAGATGAGGGCGTCGTAATCCGGATTCTGGTGCTCTTTCACCCACGCGGGCAGACTTTTCACGTCCCAGGTTTTCGTCAGAAAACGAAGCGGTGGCTCCAGAATGAGCCGGTCCTTGCGCGCGAGTTTCGCGGTGGCGTAGAAGGTCACCTGGTCGTACGGCGTGTTGGTGGGCAGTTGCACCACCAGTCGCGTGGTGAAGCTGTCGTTGGACTCGATCCACTGCGCGTAGGGCATCCAAGGCTGTGCGTCCAGCAGATCGCCAGGCTGGTGGATCTCCCTGCGGGAGAGCGGGTTCACCTCCGAGGGTTTGGCCCACTGGTCGGCATCGGCTCGCCACTGCTGGCGGAGCCGGTCCTTCGCGCTCAGCGTCACCTTCTGCGCCATCGCGTGGAATTCGGAGCCGAGTACATAGAAACTCCTGTCCCCGTGGTTCTGGAGGGTGATGTCGACCGGTACGGCGAACGCCTTACGGTCCTTGCTCAGCACCGCTTTCCCGGGGGACAACGTGATGACGGGACTGGTTTCGCGCTCGTACGGCTGATAGAGGTTCTGATAGCCGAAATTGGCGACCGCGATGAACGAGGGGACGATCACCGCGACGGCCACCCGCTTGGGGGTGGGGACCATGACCGCCGTTCGCCAGACCGCGAAGGTAGCCGCTGCCGAACCCGCCGCGAGCACGGCGAACACCACTTCGTAGAACGCGGAATCACCGTCCCTCCACGTCGTGACCAGGATCATGACGTTGGTCAGCAGGGCGGTGAACGTGCCGACCAGTGCCACAAGGCCCGAGTAGGGGAAGCAGTGCCGCACCCAGTGGTCCAGGACCGCGATGACGCCCAGCAGCGTGGTGAATGCGACCACGAGAAGGACGGCACCGGTGAACCGACCAGGGAAGTTCAGGGCATGGAAGAAGTCCTCGAGGCCGAACCGGGCCAGCAGCACCGTGGTCAGGAGAAGGACCAGCTCGATCAGCACCAGCGAGACCCGCGCCCGCCACGTGCTCAGCGAGGGCCGTAACACCTTCGGGCGCAAGCCGGTGTGCGGTTTGGGGGGAGTCCGCACCCGATCACCTCCTGGGACCCCGATTCGGGTCGGTACGCACGTGTGCGGCGCGGCCGCGGGGGTTCCGCCGCCGTGCCGGGGTTCGTCACCATCGTCCGTGGGGATCCACGGGGCCGCCATCAGACGCCCCCGGGTGTGGGACCTCCCCCGTGCCCGCGCGGTCCGCCGGGCGGGCACGGGGGAGGGCGCGGCCTGCTCCTAGTGACCGTGCGGCCGGCGGTGCGGATCCGCCTGCTGCACCCGGTCGGCGAAGTTCGAACCGGTGAGGTTCACGTGGTACCGGGCGCGGACGTAGTTGATCGTGGCGCACATGTCCGCGACCACGTCGTACGGGGTGGTGGCGGTGCCCTCCTGGTGGTAGGCGGCGAAGGTGGTGGGGATGCACTGGGTGGCGCCCCGCGAGCAGTTCTGCGGGTGGCCGTCGGGTGCCCTGTGCCCCCGCGCGTTGACATCGTTGAGGTTCACCCGCCACCGCGGGTCGTTGTTGGCGGACTCGCGCTCGGTGAGGGTGACCAGCGTCGGGACGCCGTACCGCGGGTCCATGCCGTCAGGCCGCACGCCTCCCGGGCGTAGCGGCGCATCGCGTCCGGCCCGTACCCGTCGTGCGGATCACCGTAGGTGATCTGGCTGAGGTCGAGCCGGCCGCTCCCCGCCGGGGCCGCGGGGCGGTCGACGGTGAAGTGGGCGCGTTCGCCGAGTGCGCTCAGGGAGGCGTAGCCGGGGATGCCGTCGGCCTCGGTCTCCGCGTAGCCCAGGGCGAGCTGTTCCTCGCGGTAGGCGGTCCTGGTCTGTTCGCCGAAGAATCCGGTGGGGCCGCCGGGGATGGGGTGGCCCTGGTCGATCAGGGCCTGCTGCACGGTGCGGACGTCGTCGTTGCTCGCGCCGGGACGGAGGTTGGACAGGGAGACCATGACCGGTTCGCTTCCTTTCGTGTCGTCAGCCCCAGGGGGTCACGGTGAGCCTGATCCGCGCGTCTTCCCCGAGGATCGGCGGCGGTGGCGGGCAGGGGGGCGTGGCCGGCCCAGGAGCCCGGGACGGGGTCGTCGTCGGGAAGAGCGTGGCTGTTGGGCCGGTAGGCGCTGATCGGTCCGGTGATGGCGGAGTTCCAGCAGGCCGAGACCGCGGGTACCGGGGCGGCGGGGTCGGGGCGGACGTCGATCACCAGGATGTCGTCGAAGTCGGCGGTCTGCTCCAGATGGCCGGCGAAGCTCAACAGACCCTCACGGCGCCGCAGCGACAGGATCCGCAGGTGCAGCGCGTACATGGTGCCCGTGTCGTCCGGCCGGAGACTGCTGCACAGGAACGTCTCCGCCAGGGGGCCGTCGCCCCGTCGTCCGCCCCGTCGGCCGGGCCGCCCGTCCGGCAGCTGCAGGGGGCACCAGTGGGCGCTCGTCCGCTCGTGCGTGACGATCTGCAGGCCCGCGGACCGACAGCCGCACCTCGGCCTGCCACACCGTGTCGGGCCACTGCGGCAGCCGGACCCCGACGAGCGCGGCCTCGGCCCTGCAGTTGCCGAACAGGAAGCGCCGCAGGTTCTGGTAGCCCTCCTCGGAGTTGACGAGTGCGTAGCGCCCGCTGTGACTGCGGTGCACGTACGCCTGGTGGGTGTCGGGGGCGTACGCGTTGTCGATCTGCACCAGGCCGTCGCTGCGCGGTCCGACCGTGGTCGCCGCCGACAGGCCGTGCGCCACGTCGTAGTCGGTCGGGTCGGTGCCGATCAGGCAGAAGACGCGGTCGGGGGCGTGGAACGTCCCCTCGTCCGGCATCGCGCGGGCGTCCCACCGCGGCGGCGGGCCGTCGGGATCCGTCCGCGCCTTCGGCGTCATACTCGTACATGCGTTCACGCCCGAAGACGTCCGCGCCGTCGTTGCCGGTGACGTCACGCAGCCTCTCCAGCAAACCGAAGCCGACGTCGAACGCGATGCCGCCGTGCGGGGTGCCGTAGGTGAAGGGCCAGCCCACGCAGTCGGCCGGATCGCGGCCGAGGTCCGGGAGGATCTTCTGGATCAGGCAGCGGCACACCAGGCCGCCCATGGAGTGCGCGACCAGGTGCACCCGTTCCGCTCCCGACTTGGCCCTGATCGTGTCGATCAGCCGCAGCAGGTCCTCCGCGGCCGTCTCCAGCCGGAACGCCCGGGGGGGTGCCCGCCCCAGGTGGTCGCGGAGGCGTCGTAGAACCGGTGGATCCAAACGCTGTCGGGCGGGATGCTGTCGTGTCCGGCGAGATAGAGCTCCTGGCCGCCGTCGACCAGGATCCGGTAGCCCTCGTCCAGGTGCAGACGCAGCAGCGGGCTCTCGAACTCGTAGAAGCACGGAGCGTCGTCCGGCCCGATACAGATGTGGGGGGAGCCCTGGTTGAACCCGTAGAACGGATCCGTCACCACCTTGTCGATGCCGGCGGTGTCACCGGCGTATCCCCGGACGTAGACGATCGGCAGTTTCGGGGTCGGTGCCATGCGGTCCTCCAGGATCGGCATGTCGAGGCTACGGACGCGCCGTCAGCCCGGCGTCACTGCGGCGTCAGTGTGGCGTCAATGCGGCGTCAGGCCGCCGTCGGCGTCACCGGCTCGTCAGGCGCCACCCGTGGCGGGCCAGCATCCGGGTGAAGCGAGCGGACGGCTCGACGCCCAGCTCCTCCCGCAGCAGCCGCTGGAACGAGCGGTAGTGACGGACCGCTTCGATGAGATTTCCTTCCGCGAGGTGCGCGGAGACGGCGGCCCGGTGCGCGCTCTCCCGGAGCGGCTCAGCGCGCACGCTCTCCCACGCCGTCTCCAGGGCGAGTGCCGGCCTGCCCTCGCGGACGAGCGCCTCGGCCAGCGCGTCGAGGGCGTGCAGCCGCAACTGCCGCAGGCGCTCACGTTCCAGCAGCACCCATTCCTCGTCCCAGCCGGGCAGCAGGCCCTCTCCGCGCAGCAGCCCCTGCGGGAGCTGGGCGGTGGGCGGCGGCCCGCCGCCCTGGACGACACCGAGCGCGGTCTCGGTGAAGGCGTGCACGTCGACGTGCAGGGTGTCGGCGGTCACGAGCGAGTCCCCGGAGCACCGACCAGCGGCTGATTGCCCCGCGGGAGCTTCCACAGGCTGGTGCGCAGGCTGCCCCTGGCGTGCTCCTCGGTGACCTCGGGCCACAGGGTCCCGGCGAGGACCGTGCGGGACACGCGTCTGCGCAACGCGACGAACGCCAGCAGGCGCTGCCCGTTGCGGCACAGCTCGACCGGCTCGGCGCCGCATTCCAGACGGAAGTGGCCGAGCAGTCGCAATTGGGGAGGGGAAGACACCGTGAGCCTCTCGACACCAGTCTCGGCCGGTGCGGCGGGACCGTGCAACTCCGCGGTTTGCGGACCCGTCGGCCGACGACGAGACTCGGCAGAGGGAACTCCACCAAAGGCACGGCCGGTCTTGCGGATCGCCAGCGGGAGGACGGAACCATGGGCGTTCTCCGTTTGCAGACGAACGACCCGGCGACCATCTCGTGGGGGCACGTCCAGGTACTGCTGTGGATCCTGCTGTCCACCGTCGTCGCCATCGGGATCGTCCTGGTCGTCGCCCGGCGTGTGGTGCCGAGCCGCACGGCGTCGCCGAACAGCGTCGTGCGCAGCTGGGTGGCCATGGCACTGGTCACCGGCCTCATGGCGTTCTGCGCGGTGGCCTTCGCCGTAGGGGACACCAACCTGCGCAGCACGCTGATCGGAGCGCTCGCCGCGGCCGTCGGGTCGGCGGTGGCCTTCTACTTCTCGGGCAAGGCCGCCGAGGACGCCCGCAAGGATGTGCTCAGCGCCGCGTTCGGGGGCGAGGAAGTGGTGCCCGACCTGATCGGGTGCACCAAGGACGAGGCCGCCGTGAAGCTGGGCGGGACCACGCTGAAGCTGGAGCTGGCACCCGACTCGGGGCCGTCCGCGGCACCGGCCGCCATCTCCCGCCAGGACCCCGCCAAGGGAGCCGCGGTTCCCCGGGGCACGGCGGTGAAGGTGACGTTCCCCTGATGTCCGGTGGTGGCCCCGTGACCGATCGCACGCCCCTGATGTGACGCCCAGTCACATCTGGTTGAACAGTCAGCGGTTGACGGTGGAATCACCCGCTGCCGCGGCCGGCTCCGGTGGCAGCTCCACGTCGCCGGGGTGAGAATCGGGGGAGAGGTGAGCGGCGCCGCCGCGCTTCGCACACTGTTCTCACGACCTCGAACGAGGCGTTTCCTCATGGCTTTCCATCCGACACGTCCTGTCGTCCTTAGGCTCTTCCCGGCTCACGGCGGTGGCGGCGGTGGTCACGGCGGCGGTGGCGGCTTCCGCGGAGGCGGGGGCGGCGGCTTCCACGGCGATGGGGACGGCGGAGACCGGCGCCGCGGCCCGCACGACTCGGGCCCCGGCCCGCACGACTCGGGTCCGCAGCGGCCCCCGGATCCCGGACCGCCGCCCCACACCCAGGACGGGATCGAGGGGCCGTTCCGCGTGGTGCGGCCGGCGGACATGCTCGTCGTCGACATCAGCCTGGTGAATCTGCGCCTGGACGGCCGTCGTCTGGTGCGGTGGGACGCGGGTGCACCGGCGTTCGTCCTGGCCGTCCTGCCGCCGCAGCACGTCGTCGAGCAGTCCTTCCCCGCGGACAGCGCACCCCCGCCCGAACCCATCAAAGCCGTCACTGCCGGCCCCACGACGCTGGCCTTCTCGGTGCCGGACGAACCGCAGGGCCTGGACCTGTCGCTGGCGGCACTGCTCGACTGGGCGCGGCTCGTGCCGTTGACCGTGCCGACCGGTCTCTCGCTCCCGGACACCCCGGGGACGACGGTCTTCCAGGACGCCCCCAGGAGCGTCCTCGAATTCCCCACCCGGCTGCTGCTCACCTACGACGACCAGGTGGAGTGGTCGAGCCGGCCCGAGCCTCACCGGGCCGACGGGCGTGCGGCGTTGTGGCACGCGCGGCTGCACGGCACAGGGGACGGAGACGTAGCGCTGCGGGCCTTCTCGACGGTGCAGGGCCGGCCGCGGCTCCCTCTGGACGCCCCGCTCGGCGACGACAACATGGCCGACCTCGTCACGCTCACCAGCCGGGCCGAACTCATCCCCCCGGGCGGCCCGCCCCTCGACGTCCCAAGTGCGCCGTTGAAATCCGAACAGTTCATCGTGACACCGCTCGGCGCGTCCGTTCGCCTGCACGGCGTCTGGGACGCGCCGGTCGACAACGAGTCCCGCTACCTGGCGGCCGGCCGGCCCTTCCCGCGCCTGGAGGCGTACGACCACATCACGGGCCTGGGACGCGACCAGTACGTCCGCGTCGTCACCCGCGGCCACATGTGCCTCGGTCACCGGGCGTCGCATGTGCTCGAGTTCCGGCGGGTGTTCGTCGCGAGCCTGACCGACGGGATCGTCGCCTACGTGCGGCGTGAGGACCGCGTCATCATCAAGGAGCCGGAGGTCTCGTACGAGCAGAAGGACCGTTACACGCACGCGGGACGCGAGATGCCCTTCCGCAGCCTGCGCATCACCGACCGCGCCACACCGGTGATCAAGCCGCCGGACGCGCCGCCGTCGGAGCCGGCCTTCCCTGGGGGGCCGCTCAGGGACCAGGTCGCTTTCTGGGTGCGGCTGCTGAGCGACGGGAGCGACTACCTGTTCACCGTGATCGGCACTGACCACGAGGGCAGGAAGGTCAGCTTCCGGATGCCGCTGGTGTTCGTGCCCGACGGACGACTCGTCGATCCGGAGGCTGGAATGCAGGACACCGACGCCGAGACGCTGCTGCACAGGTTGTACCTGGAGGACAAGAACCGCATGAGGTGCAAGCTGGACGGTCAGGTGATGGCCATGGCCCAGCCACCGGACGACGCTCCCGGCAGCACCAGCCACGCGGTCGGCGAGCTGACCTTCGGTCTCGGTACCTTCGTCCCCTTCAACCAGGCGGAGCAGGGCCGCTACAGCGTCGGCAGGCCCTACGTGCAGGAGGCGCAGGTGCGCGTCGAGGCCGTCGAGCAGTTCACCGGGATCACCGGGGACAGGGAGGTCGTGTTCGACGACACCTACCTCGAGCGGTCCATGGAGGCGCATCCGGCGGGCGCCTACCTCAACCTCAGGGAACCGGTGAAGCTCGCCCTCGGCGCGGAGAAGGCCGGCGGGGTCGCCAGCCCGCAGACCGCGCTCAAACTGATCACCGCACAGGCCGGTGTCCTCCCGGACGCCTTCACGAAGGACGCGAGCGGGGCGATCGACCTGAGCGGCATCAAGGCGGCGTTCGCCGGAGCGAAGCTACTGGGCGTGATCCCCCTCGACCGGTTCCTGCAGGTCATTCCGCCGGACCACCACGGCACGCTCCAGCAGCTGGACGACAAGCAGCTCGAAGCCGTCCTGCAGGACGCCAAGGGCCTGCTGCCCGCTCCGGTGCTGCGGGTCCGCGACCTGGCCGACGGTCAGGGCAAGGAACTGCGCTACGTGTGGAAGACCCAGCTGGGCAAGCTCGGGGCGTCGGCGCATCCGGGGGAGAACGAGGCCTCGATGCTCCCCGTGGACCTGGAGGGCGCCACCCTGACCCTGGACGCCCGGACCGTCCGCTCGCCGGACGCCGTCGCCCAGGCCACCGTGCAGGGCAGCCTGACCGACTTCACCATGGACTTCCTCAAGACCGCCCAGGTGCACTTCGACAAGGTGGAGTTCCGGTCCGGCGCGGGCAAGAAGCCCGACGTCACGGCCAGTGGCGTGGAACTGAAGTTCCTGGAGAGCCTGGAGTTCATCAACACCCTGCGCAGTGCGCTGCCCGCCGACGTCTTCGGGTCCGGTGCCTATGTCGACGTCGATGGTAAAGGGATCCGGGCGGGCTACAAGTTCGCGGTCCCGAGCCTCGGGATCGGTGTCTTCACCCTGTCGAACGTCTCGCTGGCCGCCGAACTGGAGATCCCCTTCGACGAAGAGAAAGCCGTTACGTTCCGCTTCTCCGTCGCCGAGCGGCAGCACCCCTTCGGCGTCACCGTGTCCCTGCTCGGTGGCGGCGGCTACTTCTCCATGGTCGTCGACACCAACGGCCCCCAGCAGATCGAGGGCGCCATCGAGTTCGGCGGTGCCGCGGCGCTGAACCTCGGGGTGGCGAGCGGCGGGGTCTCGATCATGGCCGGCATCCGCTTCTCGCTCAAGAAGGACAAGGAGGTCGTGAACGGGCAGGTGCAGCTCGTGGACGTGGTCTCCCTCTCCGGCTACCTGCGCTGCAGCGGCTTCCTGTGCGTGCTGGGCCTCATCACGGTGTCCGTCGAGTTCTACCTGGAGCTGACCTACGTGAAGCACGGCCGCCAGTCGGTGGTCTACGGCAGGGGCACGCTCACGGTCAGCGTCCGGATCGCCTTCTTCAGCAAGTCCGTGACGCTCGAACTCGAACGCAGCTTCTCCGGAGCGCCCTGCGACCCGGACTTCCGCATGTGCGTCCCGCTGGAACCGTCCTGGCGCGAGTACTGCGAAGCGTACGCCCCCCAACCCCACGGGTGATGTCCATGCCTGTCGAACAGCACCTCAACTGGACGGTCCTGCCGGGCGGGCTCTCGGCGGACGGCACCCTGGCGCGGGTGTCGGTGTTCGTGGCCCCCCGGCTGCAGCCCGACGGCCCGAATCCGACACTGCACGACTTCCCGGACTTCCTGGACTGGCCGGAGAGGATGAGGGCGGCGACCTTCGAGTTCGCCACCGCCGACGCCCCCGCCGACGCCCCCGCCGCCGCTCCGGCCCCTGCTCCGGCCGACGGCACCCCGCCACCGCCACCACCGCTTCCGCCACCGCCCGTCGCCTTCACCGGCCTGCTTCGGCCCCAGGGCCCGCCACTGGTGTCGAACCTGTGGACGAGCCTGTTCCACGACGGCACACCCTTGGAGCCGTTCCCCGCCGATCCGGACAAGCGGGACCTGTGCAGCTACTCGTCTCAGGGAGTGCGTCACTACACCAAGGACGTGTACGCCACGGCGGCCAAGAACTCGCCCGAGACACCGCCCCCGACCCTGGGCCTTCTGCGGGGCCAGAGCGTCGGCGAGCCCAAGGACCGGCTGGCGGACAAGAAGGAGGCCATCCCCACGAGCGCCCAGGAGTACGTGCCCACGGAGCTGAAGGACCTGGACAGGTTCCACCGGCCCTCGCAGGCCGCCCGGTCCGCG
Source organism: Streptomyces durhamensis (assembly GCF_000725475.1). Taxonomy (NCBI): domain Bacteria; kingdom Bacillati; phylum Actinomycetota; class Actinomycetes; order Kitasatosporales; family Streptomycetaceae; genus Streptomyces; species Streptomyces durhamensis. The sequence goes on along the minus strand of NZ_JNXR01000039.1, from coordinate 29,494 downwards.
ACCGGCGCGGCGCCGGCCGGGTCCGGGACGCTGGCCGCCGGCCCACCACCGGCCGACGGGCAGCCGCCGACCGACGAGGAGGAGCCGGCGCCGCCGTCCCCGCCGCCCGCCGACTTCCATACGATGCTCACCTCGCTCGGCGACCATCCCGTACTGCTCCGGCAGCTCGGACTGGTGCTCACCTTCGACCTGCCGGCGTCACAGCTCCCCGATTCCCAGGGGGACAAGGTGCTGACCGTCGTCCCGCACTGGAACTCGGCACTGAGCCCCCACTCGCACGACGTCGCCTGCCTCACCCGCTACTTCTTCCACGAGGACCCCGTCCCTTCCCGGCCGCCCGCGCCCGGCCGCCGCGTCTTCCTCCCCGCGGCGCAGTCACCGGCCGAGGGCGACCCGCTCGCCTCGCCGTCCCGCGGTCTCGTCACGCTCACGACGGACGGCTACGGCGTCGAGCAGGCGGACATCGACGGCGCCGCCCTGAAGATGCTCGGCGTCCCCGAGGACGCCACGGGGCTGTCCCCCGTGCACACCCAGGGGATCCTGCTGATCCGGAAGAAGCGCAAGTGGGTCCTGCAGCAGGAGTTCGACCGGGCGGACCAACACCGCGAGGACTTCGGCGCGGTGGTCGCGTTCAAGCGCGAGCAGGCGCAGGGACAGCCACAGGCCGCCCCGCAGGGGGATCCGCAGGCCGCCCCGCAGGGGGATGCGCAGGCCGAGGAACCGGCCCGGCCCGTCCTCAACGCCCAGGACCTCGTCCGCGGACACCGGATGGACATCTGGGACGACTACCGGAAGCGGTGGTTCTCGCTCCACGCGCGCGAAGTGGAGTACCGGCAGCCCCAGAACGGGCTGCTCCTGCCGACGGCCTCCGACGAAGGCTTCTTCCAGGCCCACCTGGTCTCACCGCCGAGCGATCCGGCGCTCTACGTACCCGAGACGCTGGCCGTCTGGCGAGGTTGGTCGCTGTCCGCGCCCTTCCCCGGTCTCGTGCTGGGCACCGACGAGGGAGACCCCGACACCCACCGTGCCCCCAACCCGGCGGTGCCGCTCAGCAACGAGGCACCGCCGGGACTGCCGCTGGAGATCACCGTCAAGGCGGCCGTCGGCTCCCTGCCGACCCTGCGCTACGGCCACCCCTACCTGGTACGGCTGCTCACCGTCGACCTGGCGGGCAACGGTCTCGACCTGGAGGACGCCGATGCCATGATGCGCCTGCCCGGCCTGTCCGCCCCCGACCCGCCGCTGGTCTTCCAGCGGTTCGAGGCCGTTCCGGCGCCGGCGGTGGTGCCGAGACTGCCCCTCGCCGAGGGCGCCTCCACCTTTCGCATGGTGATTCGCAGCAGCCCCGGGGACCAGCCGCCACCGGCCGGTCCGCCCGGACCCCCGGAGACCGGCCCGAGGGTCTCGCTGGCCAACGTCAAGCCCGGCCTGGAGAACGACGACGTCGCCGTCGTCCAGAGGGCTCTCATGGCCCTCGGTCACGACCTGCAGGGCGGCGCGGACGGCAAGTTCCTCAAGCACACCACGGACGCCTACGCCGAGGAGCAACGGGACCAGGGTCTCACCGGGAGCGACGCCGACGGCACACCCGGCTGCCTGTCCCTGACCGAGCTGGGCCGCAAGGCCGGCTTCACCGTCGACTGCGGGCCCGGCTCGGAGCCGGCCCCGGCGCCCGGAAGCACGGCGGAGCAGTTCGCCGCGGAGTTCAACCGGCTGCCGCTGGTCACCGGCCAAGGACACGAGCCCTACCGGGGCGTCGACGAACGCCATGTCGTGGCGCCGAAGACATCGCTGCGGTGCGTGGAGTGGCACGGGCTGCTGGACGAGGCCATCGGCTCCACCGACCACGCCGTGCAGGACGCGGTCTACGAACTGGCCGTGCGCGAGAGCGACTCCCTGGACGACCCCGGCCCTGACGTACGCCTCGAGCCCGTCGGCTCACCGGCGGCGGACCCCGACCATCCGGCGATGACCGCCCTGCACGCGGGCGAACAGGTCGAGATGCGGGGCCTGCCCGACCCGCTGGCCCGGGGAACCGTCCTGTTCGGCCTGCCGGGGACGGCCGACGGGGAGCCCTTCACCGTCCCGTGGGACGGGGAAGTCTGGCACCGCCCGAAGTCCTTCCGGATCCGGCTGGCCGAGGGGACCGCGCCGCCCCACTTCGACGAGGCGTCTCGCGTGCTGACCGTGTCGCTGCCCAAAGGCGCGGTGGCCACCGTCCGGGTGTGCTCCGCCATCGACTTCGACGCCGGCCTCATGGGGATGGCGTCCTGGTGCCTGGACCCCCCGGAGCCGAGACAAGGACTCGCGCCGCAGTCGGCGGAGGAGGCCGAGGCGGAGAGAAAGGCCGAGCGGCAGAAGGCCGAGCACGCGCTGGACCTCGCCGCGGCCAGCCGGCACTGGATGTTCACCCCCTGGCACGAACTGACGCTCGTCCACGCGGTCGAGAAGCCGCTGCGCACCCCCGTCCTGACCCTGTTCCCGCCGTCGCCGGCGGCCCCGCGCCCCGAGAAGGCCACGGCGCAGCATCTCGCCGGCACCATCGCGCTGGACGAGAACAGTACGGGCCGGGTCGATCTGGTCGCGGAGTGGACCGAGGTGACGGACGCGGGCCCCGACGGGCGTGCCACCCAGTCCGTGACCGCGCCGGTGTTCGGACTCCTGACCGCGCGGGCCGACCCGGCCGGCACCCCCGGCCAGGATCCCGCCGTCCTGCGGGACGGCGTCCTGACCTTCAGCACCGAAGCGGCCGAGGACAAGGCCGCAGCGGGCGCCGCGCCCCTCATCCACAAGCACGAGTTCGGCGACACCAAACACCGCTCCGTGCGCTACCACCCACTCGCCGGCAGCCGGTTCGGCGACTACTTCCCTCCCGCCTTCGCCGAGCCCGGCAGGAGCGAACTGACCGTCCAGGGCGCCGCCCGGCCGTACTCCGTGCCCAGCAGTGCGCCCCCCACGGCGCCGCGGGTCCTGTACTGCTTGCCCACGCTCTCCCTGGAGCAGGACCACGGGACGCCCGACGCCATCGTCCGCCGCCGGCGCGGCGGAGGCATCCGCGTCTACCTCGGCCGCCCCTGGTACTCCTCCGGAGACGGCGAACTGCTCGGAGTCGTCCTCGGCGAGCTGCCCGGCGGCGACCCCAAGGACCCACAGGACGCCTGGGTCACGCTGATGGGCCGCGACCCCCTCCACCGTTCCGCGCCCGTCGTGGCCCCGACCCCGGAGATGTTCACCAACGCGGTGGGGCCGCCCGTACCGCTCGCCCTGCACCCGCATCCGCAGACCGCTCCGCTCCCCGTCAAGGTGCTCGGATTCACCCCGCAGTTCGACAAGGACGAGAAAGACGGCCGGTGGTTCTGCGACCTGGAACTGGACACCGGCGACGCCTGTCTGCCCTTCGTCCGGCTCGCTCTGGTCCGGTACCAGCCCGACTCGATCCCCGGAGCCGAGATCTCACCGGTCGTCCTCGCCGACGTGGTCCGCACCCTGCCCGACCGGGAACTGACGGTACGGCCCGGCCGGACGGTCTCGGTCGGCCTCACCGGCCCCTCCTGGGACCCGACCCGTTCCCTGCCGCCGGCGATCACCGCCCAGCTGCAGCGCCGGCACGACGTCATCGGTGACGCGGACCTCGGCTGGGTGACCCTCGACGACACCGCCACCACCCTCACCTCGGTCGAGGCGGAGTCCTCGCACCGACCGACCTACCGGGGCCAGGTCACCGTACCGCCCGTGCGGACCGGGACGCCGCTGCGGCTGCTGGTCATGGAGACCGAGGGCGTCCCGCCCGACGGCCCCGCCCCGGCCACGCCCTCGGGACCGGTGATCTACTGCGACACCGTCGACCTCCCGCCCGTGCACGACGACCACGACGACCACGAGAACGACGACCGGCACGACCGCGGCGGCGACGACGACGGCGACGACCGACGCGGGCCCCACGGCGGCGGCTTCCGCCACTGACTCGACACTCCCTCGACGCGCACATCACCCCGTACATGCCGCAGCAGGAACAGGAGGAAATCGTCATGTCCGACGAAACACTGCAGGACACGCTGCCCAGTTCGCATCGCGCAGATGTTCGCGCAGACCGCGGCCGGTAATGTCCTCGAATTCCTGGAGGGGGCCGTGGGCGTCGCCGTGTCGCTGCTCAACTCCAAGCCCACGATGAACGAGCAGTTCATCCGCACCAAACTGGACGACGGGACACCGGTCACCTACGCCGTGCTGTCGCCGGGACACTGAGCCGCCGGACTCACCCCGGTGGGGGCCGCTGTGCGCCGTGTGCGCCGAGCGGCCGACCGGGGTGACGGCTCGAGTTGCCGCCCGCTCCGGGGGCGCGGCGTCCGTGACCGCTCAGGCGCAGCCCCAGGTCGACATCCCCTGGATGGCCGCCAAGCGTCTGGCCACGGCGACTGCTCCCTGCGCGTGGCCCGGTCGGCCCGGCTCGCGTACTTCAGGCCGCCGGCCGCCACCAAGCTCGACTGCTTGAACTGCTCGCCAGGCTGCTGACCGCGGTGACACCCGCGCCTTGTACCGCTTGGCCGAGATGCGGGAGAAGGCCGGCGATCGAGAGGACGCCGAACCCCTCTATCGGCAGGCTGCCGACCGCGGCGACATCTGGCGCATCGAGCATATTCTCACCGAACTGTGGCCCAACTCTGGACCCGGACGGTACGCCGACAGGCTCATGGCGCCCCTAAGGGCTGTCCCGTAGATGATCTACGGCATGCCCGTTGACCTGCTTGAAAATGCAGCCATCCCTCGTGCGGTACGACGAGTTCACCGTCGAGCACGAGGGCCTTGCGCAGCTCGGCGGTCGCGGCGGCGGCGCAGGTGTCAGGATCATCACGAGTCCGGGACGCGCTAAGAGGACGGTCCGGAAGCCGTCCACTTTCCGCTCCGCGATCCACTACGTGGCAGAGCCTCATCCTGAGGCAGCGATCGTCGTGCTTCGGCGAGTGTCGGCTCGATCGGGGTGGGGCGGCGCCACCCCGTCACGTAGGCCATCTGGCGGTCGACGCTTGCGCCTAGCGCGGGCATGCGTTCGGCTGGCAAGCAGATGCCCGAGCATCCCTCTTCCGCCCGGCCTGCCCAGATGCCCGGCCGGAGCTGCGCCAACGGAGGCCACATGCCCATCTGCACCACCCGCGACGGTGTCGAGATCTTCTACAAAGACTGGGGCCAGGGACGTCCCGTGGTGTTCATCCACGGCTGGCCGCTCAACGGCGACGCCTGGCAGGACCAGCTCAAGGCCGTCGTCGACGCCGGATACCGCGCAATCGCGCACGACCGCCGCGGCCACGGACACTCCACGCCCGTCTGGGACGGCTACGACTTCGACACCTTCGCCGATGACCTCAACGACCTGCTCACCGACCTCGACCTGCGAGATGTCACCCTGGTCGCGCACTCCATGGGTGGCGGCGAGCTCGCGCGCTACGTCGGCCGACACGGCACGGGGCGGCTGCGCTCGGCGGTGCTGCTGTCCGCCATCCCGCCAGTGATGATCAAATCTGACAAAAATCCCCACGGCGTCCCGGACGAGGTGTTCGACGCACTCAAGAACGGCGTCCTCACCGAGCGCTCCCAGTTCTGGAAGGACACTGCGGAGGGCTTCTTCTCCGCCAACCGCCCCGGGAACAAAGTCACCCAGGGCAACAAGGATGCCTTCTGGTACATGGCGATGGCGCAGACCATCGAAGGCGGCGTGCGATGCGTGGACGCCTTCGGTTACACCGACTTCACCGAAGACCTGAAGAAGTTCGACATCCCCACCCTGGTGGTGCACGGCGACGACGACCAGGTCGTGCCCATCGACGCCACCGGCCGCAAGTCCGCCCAGATCATCCCGAACGCCGAGCTGAAGGTGTACGAGGGCAGCTCCCACGGCATCGCGATGGTGCCGGGCGACAAGGAGAAGTTCAACCGGGACCTGCTGGAATTCCTCAACAAGTAGAAGGCCCAGGCGAAGTCTCAGCCGACCCGGACAGCCGCAAGGTCTTACTCGCCTTCGCCCAGGACGACGAAGGAACGGCCGCAGCCCGCGCCCTCGTACTCGGGCCGGCCGACACCGAGCAGTTCCTGCACAGCGGCCTCACCCTGCGCCCCGAGACCGCGGAAATGTCGAGGACGAGCAGGTGCGGGTCTCTCAGGGTGTTGCGGGCCCACCTCCTCGGCCGGCTGCCCCGCGCCCGGGGCAGCGCAGCAGCTGCTCGTCATCACGGGTCCATCCGTTCAGGCTTGCAGCCGCCACTGACAACCGGGTCCGGCCGGGTCAGCTGCGGAAGCGTGACGCTGCCGACCAGGTGGTTAAGCACATGCCGTGCGGCCCCGCAGGGCCCCCGGGACCGGGACGAACGCCTCCAGGCGTTCCTGGCCCCGCCGCTGCTCGTACTCCCGGGGTTCCTCATCGGCAATCCACCGGTCAATCAGGGCCAGCTGCCGCACGGTCTGCTGCTCGACGACGCGGCGGGCGAAGCGCATCATGTCGAGACGGGTCAGCGGGGAATCGTCGTGCACCTGGGTGTTGTCCTGTGACAGCGAACCTTGACCGTGTGCCATCGAAGTTTGATCGGCTCGCCGTCGGCCGACCTGAGCCGCAGTGACTTGCCAGCAGCCTGGGTTTGCTAAGGAGCAGTCTCGAAGTACTCAGCAGCAGCCACCGGAGAGCCGTCGGCCACGGCACGTGCGTACCGTTCGTCGGCAATCTCGACAAACTGGCGTCGCATCGGGTCGGCGGAAAGCTCGGCCGAGACGCGCCATCCAGGGCCGCCGGTCACCCAGTGCTCGCGTGCGATCTCGCCTTGGAAGTGGCCGTCGAACATGTCCCGGAGAGCTGCCTCGCCTAGGTTCCCGAGCCTGAAGTCGGACTCCCAGTTGGTGACGATGAGGTTGGTAAACAGGATCTGCTTCCTTCGAGTGGCCGTCATCGGCGTCTGCGGCGGCTCCCAGCACGCAAGGAGCGAAGGGTCACCGAGCGCCAGGATGATCAGCTCTCGATGGGCATCGCGTCGCGCCGCTTCCTGGGCCAGCTGCGTCTGTCGGGCCTGGTACCACAGCGAGGCAGCCACTCCGGCCAGTGCAGCTGCAGAGAAGAGCACGGACAGCGCACCGTAGGTCTGACTGACGTTGCTCAGCTGGCCCCAGTTCAGGTCATCGGGGGCAAGTATGTTCAGAATGAATGGGGTCCCGAGGATGAGTCCAAAGGTGGACAGGACGCAAGAGATGACGACGAGTGTCCGGCTCTTCTGAGACGGCCTTCCCCGGAGACTGAGCACGTTTCCCCCCTCGTGATTCGCTGGCCAATCTCAGCATGGTGGCAACTGGCAGGCAGCCCATCAATGGGGCAGCGGCTGGTGGCATCACTCAAACTTCGATGGCACACGCTCAAGGTTCGCTGTCACAGGACAGGTGTTCCTCCGCGCTGCGCCAGCGTGTTTCGCCTTGCCCCAGAAATCGAACATGCGCTCTAACCTCGGTATGCACCGCGTAGAGCACCTCACCGACACATAGGAACGCGTCCTGCGCTGCATCCGGCAGGCGATCGCCGACCATGGCGAGGCACCGACGGTGCGGGAGATCGGCGATGCGGTCGGCATGCGCAGCCGGACCAGCGTGCACTATCAGTGTTGCGCGGCTGCGTCGTGCCCGGGCTGGGGTGCCGTTGCCGTGGGCGGCGGACGGTCGGCTCGTGCTGGTGGTGGATGTCTCGCCGTGGCTGCGACCGGACGCCAACACGTGGGCTGACCGGGCCTTTTGCCACACCTTTGGCGGGGGAGGGCAAGCATCAGCTGGCCGTACTCGGTGGTGGCTGCGCTGGAGACCGGCCGCACGTCCTGGACGGCGGAGGGGCGAAGACTCAAGGCTGATGAGTTTCACGAGCCTTCAGAAAACGGCTTGAGTGAGATTCCAGTAGGCGCTATCGAGGATGTGGCGAGTCAGCCGGATTTTGCCGCTTCCCTGATCAGCTGAGTTTGAGCAAGCTTGGTGGAGCGCTTCATGGTCGACAGGAGCATCGGGCTCTCCCCGCGAGGAGGCCTAAAGCGCGTTGATCGCGGCAAGCTGGGATCGAAGATCCACCCAGCCCGGCGGCGGCGCAGACGGCCGGCTTCAGCCCGCGACGTCGACCTCTTCGGGTCAGGCGACGGCGAGGAAGTTGTGCCGTCTGCCTAGGCTGGACAGAGACTGGATGCCGGGGTAGCCGTCTGCGGCGCTCCCCGAGTAGGAGCCGCCGGCCTTCGAGCGCTGCCAGGTGGCGTAGGCTTCACGGGCCTTGATGCCGAGGCTGCCGTCGACCCACTGTTTTTCGAGCAGGCCCTCCGCGTACAGGGCGCTTTCCAGGAGGAGCGCCTCGGTCTTGTACGTGACGTGGCTTTGCGGCCCGGCACCGTCGGCCTTCATTGCGGTGACCATATGTGCGACGGACACCGTGCGGTGCGGGGCGGGCGGGGTGACCAGCTCTCCCGCGCGGGCGATGATGCGGCTGCGCTGGGCCTTGCGCAGCTCGCCGGGGCAGCCGGTGTGTCCGCCCCAGGCGTCGCCCCCGATGCCGTGGTAGGTGAGGCCGTGCGCCGTGGTCGAGTCGACGACGACCAGCGGCCAGTTCCATTCGTCGCGCCCCCAGGCGTAGATCCTGGCTACGCCTTCGACCTGCGCGTCGGTCAGCGACTCGTTCGGGTGGCCCTCGGTCTCGACGCTGGCGTAGTAGGGGTTCCCGGCCGCCTGTGCCCAGGCGTAGTCGACGCCGGTGTTGACGTACTGCTCGATGACGCCCGACTTGGATACCCAGAAGTCCGAGGACGCCTGCGAAGCCGGGTCGTTGTCCCAGCCGAACGGCGAGTTGTTCCCGTCCTGGACGTGCAGGACCAGGCCACGGTGCTCGCGGACGCCGTTGGGGTGGAAGTTGCGGACGGGGCGGTAGGCCGCTCCCGGCATACGGGCCATGAGAAGGCTCCCTTCGAGGTGAGCGGTATAGATACTTGAGCCCACACGGTGGCGGATGTGGACACGCGAAAGCCCCCGACAGCGCCCACCGCGCATCACTCAACGGCACACCCGGACCAACAACCAGCTGATCCAAAGAAATTGGTACTTTTTCGAGAGAGCTCCCGTCCCAAGGGCTGCAAGGCGACGGACTCAATGTCATTCGGCTGGAACGGTCGAGCTTCTTCGGTCGCCCACTGAGGGGGACGTTGATGATTTAATCCCCGCGTGCGTATCCCGCAACGAGCCTTGGACAGCATCTGGCCCTTCCACCGCTATGAGCAAGCAAAGTCCGATGGTGAGGATGCTGCGCTTCAACAGCCCTGGGATGCTATGAATGAGCGACGGGCTGCCCGGTAGACGCCCCTGACTTCCAGGCATAGGATATCTTCAGTATCGCCCATGCGGGCGAATCGGCAACTTGACGAACGACGGCCTCAGGCACCGTTTCCCGCCCCGGCAGCGATTCGTAAGCGCGTATTCGTGCCGCTCCACGTCGACCGCGCAGAAACCAGTTTCCCCTCAAACGGCACTCGGAGCGGCCGTCGTTGTAAGCCACCAACGCCCGAGGGTTCCCGGTCCGGTCACGTGATCTCCTACTTGACGTCCCCGAGGAACTGAGGGTTGTCGCGATCCGTCACGGACCCGCCTCCGGTCGCACCCCGCTGTGGCAGACCTCCGCCCGGGGCGACGAAATCGTTGAGGCCTAGAACCAGGGGCATCGGCCGTAAGCCCGTCGTGGACCAGGGTGCCTGAGGTGCCGTCGTGGCTCGCTCAACTGACGGCAAGGCGACGGTCCGTTGTCCTCCTCGAAGTGCGAAATGCCCTGTTCCGTCGCATAATTAAACGAGGGGGCAGTCTGAGGAGTCGCTATGCCCATGCTTCTGATCAAAGGCTTCTACGACGTCAAGGGCTCCCAGCCGGACGGGGACACGGTGGCCTTCACCCCCGACGACCCTGCCGAGTGGGACCTCGTGGGCGGTGGGCTCGGCCGCGCCGTCGATCACAGTGCCACGGGCCGCGCAAAGCTGCGGCTGGACGCGATCGACGCACTGGAGACGCACTACGGCGCCAACCGGGTCCACCAGCCCCTGCAGTTCGCCCACGCCGCGCGCGACGAGCTGCTGAGCTGGATCGGCTTCACCGAGGTCCAGCGTGAGGGCGAGAACGTGATCGCCACCACCCCGGACACGGTCCCTGGCTTCGTCCTCACCCGAGGCACCGACATCCACGGCCGGTGCATCGCCCTGGCGGGCCGCGGCGCATCCCCGGGGGACAGTGGCCGGGAGATCGACGTCGACCCCGCCGTGCTGAGGACGACGCTCAACCACCACATGCTCACCGCGGGCCTGACCTACCCGACGTTCTACCGCAGCTTGTTCACCAGCCTGCGCGCTGAGATGGCCACCACGGCCGAACAGGCCCGGACAGAGGGCCGGGGCCTGTGGCCCAGCGACGTCACCCTCACCGGGGTGAAGGTAAGCGGCCTGTCGTCACTGACCGACGACGCTGTGCTCCTGCCCAAGCTCTTCCGCCGCCTGGTGGACTACCTGAACCTCGGCACGCTGCCGCTCACTTGCTTCCCCGCCTTTCTGGCAGGCGTGGGGGACCGGTTCTCCATCCTGTCCACGGGCGAGCGCTGCGTGGGGCTGCACCGGGTCGTGGAGATCACGAACGGCGAGACCGTGCGGATCACCCACCCGCCCGAGGACCTGCTGTTCGAGGACTCCTGAGACCGGCTGAGACCGACTGAGACCGGCATGAGCCCCGCCGGCACCGGCGGGGCTCATGCCGGTCTCAGCCGGACTCCTTCAACACCCGGTCTCCTTCAACACATCGAACCGCAGCCCGCTCGACCCGCCCCCGGTCCCGCTCACCTTGCGGCGGGTGGTCCACGCGTATGCCGAGCCATCCTGCCACCGCGTGAACTGCCGGCTGCGCTCGACACGGATGCCGGAGCGCGGCACCTCCTCCTCGTAGAGGCCGGCCGTCTCGGCGAGGAGCCGGCCCAGCGGAGCTTCGAGCGAGGCGTCGTCGCGGTCCAGGCGGGCCAGACGGAAACGGACGGACTTCTCGTCGGCGACGGTCTGCGGCACCAGTAGACGTAGTAACAGGACTTCTCCTCCTCGGAATACGCGATCTTCGACAAGTCGCCCTGCCCCTGCTCGGTCTCGTCGATGACGACGGAGCCCAGCTTGTCGTCGTTGCCGAACGGGCTGCCGTCCTTCTCCCACAGGAAGACCGTCGTGGCGCCCTCCACGGGAAAGGTGTATCCGACGGAATTCCGCTGCCCCGCGGCGGCCTCGACCGGGTCGCCCGGCGGCCACACCTTGTTGTCCAGACCGGGCGAGTCGGTCGCCTTGGCATAAAGTTCGTCCGGTTCCTCGTTCGCGGCGTCGCTGATGAGCCGGCCGATGTCGACGTTCCCGGTGAGCCGGTCGATGAGATGGGCACCCGGCAACTCGTAGACCGGGGCAAGCAGAGTGTTGATCACCGCCCCGACGTCGAAGTCGGTCGACGTCGCCGGCCGCACGCAGATGAACTCCTCGATGGTCGCCGTCGCCGTCATGGCGTGCTCCTGTCGGTCCTGGGGCCGACTGCCGGGCATCCCCGCGCTCACCTCTTCTGATACCGCGTCCGACGCTACGAACGCAGTGTCAGCGCGGCGTCATCCCGTCGTTATCGCCGGTCCGACGGGCCCGGCTGCAGGGGCGAACAGGAGTCCGAAAATGAGGAATCGGTACGCGTTGTCGGGTAACGCTCGGAGGGGGTTTGTTGGTGCACGGGGCGGCGGCTGGCCTGGTGTGTTGTGGGTTTGCTGAGAGGCGGGGTGGGCGGCTTCGGCGGGGAGGTCGATGTGTGTGAGCTGGGGTTGTGTCTTGTGTGCTGAGCGGGGCTGGGTTCGTTGTACGGGCGGCCGCCACGGAGCCGGAATTGGGGGATTCGCCAGTAGTCGGCTAGACCGGCTGAGATCATGGCAAGAAGGTCAGCTCGTGATCAGACACGACATCTCCTTTGTACTGCTCACGACCGACTCCATCGATGCCGACGCCGCTCTGCGGGCTGCCGGCCCTGCCCGCCCCCACTCTTCACCTGTCCCGCGACGACATCCCCGGCACACCGAACCGCGGCAACGGCGCGTGGCTACTGACGGTCGCCGAGCGTCTCAAGTTGCACCTGAACCAGATCGTGCTCGTCGGTACCTCGGAGCTGGACTGGCGTACCGGCATCAACGCCGGCGTCGCCCATGTCCTCGGCCGCTGGGCCAACCACGTGCGGCACGCGAAGGGCATGATCACCCTCTCGGCCGACGAGCCGGCTGACGTCAGAGTGGGCGATGTGGGCTCCGCTCCCCGCCATGCCGTAGAACCGCGGCAACAGGGCCTCCTGGACAGATCGTTGGCGTAGACACCCTTCGAGCTGCCAAGACGCCCTGTTCTCCTGCACGGCAGTTGCCACGATCACCCCATCGGGACCCCGTCGTGGCCCTCAAGATGGGCACGACGGCAGCCAGTCAGGCAACGGCACGGGCCGACACCGGGTCTGCATTCCTCCGGCTAGCTGCCGTCCGCTGCCCTGGAGCCGGCCTCCGACTGACCCTGGCCCGCCGCGGCCACAGGTTCGCGCCTGGCATCGCCGCGTGCCGTGACCGGCTCCGGGTCCTCCCATGCCTCGGGCAGCAGCAGCACGGCCAGGTTCGCCGCTGCCACGAGCACCGCACCTGCCAGCAGTGGTGCCGAGGTGCCGAGGAGGGTGGCAACCGGAACGGCCACGGCCAGGCCCAACGGGCGGGCGGCAAACGAGATCAGTGAGTCGAAGGAGCCTACCCGCCCGAGCACCTCCTGTGGGATGCGGCGCTGGATGGCGGTCTCCCACAGCGGGCTGAGCACTCCTAGACCGAACATCGCCAGGAAGTACGCAGACGCCGCCCAGGGCAGCGCCAGTCCCAGCCCGAAGGCCGCCAGCGGCAGCGCGAAGACGGCCGCGCCCACGGCCACGCCGACCAGCGGGCGGCGCATCGGCAGCCGTCCTGCGGCAAAAGCACCGACCAGCATGCCGACGGTCCCCAGCTGGGCCACCAGGACCCACGCGCCGTCACCGCCCATGCTCCGGACAGCGATCAGCGGTCCCAGGGTGAGCAGGAAGCCGGCCGCCAGATGCCATACTCCATGGCCCAGCACATTGGTGAGGAACCAGCGGTGGCGCCGGGTCTCGGCCCAGCCTTCGCGCAACTGCGCCCGGAACCCCGCGTGGCCGCCGTCGGCCGGCCTGGGGGCCCGGCGGGTGTGCAGGCCGCCCAGGGTCGTCGCAGAGCCGATGAAAAGCGCGCCGGTCAGTAGCGAGGACCAGCCGGCGCCGAGCATCAGCATCATGCCGCCCGCCGTAGCAGGGCCAGCGGTCTGGGCCAGGCCGGTGGCGACGTCCAGCCGCGAGTTCAGCCGCAGCCGCTGGTCGGCGTCGACGGTCGCCGCGACCAGGGTGCGGACCGCTGGGGTGCCGAAGGCGACCGCGGCGCCGGTGACCGCGGCGAGCACGGCGAGGTCGGGCACCCGGACCAGGCCGCAGAGCAGCTCCGCGCCGATCGCGGTCTGCGCCGCGCCCCTGAGCAGATCGGCAGCGAGCACGACCCGCTGTGGCGGGAAGCGGTCCGCCAGCACGCCGGCGACCGGCAGCAGCACCAGCATGGGCAGCAGTTCGCATGCCAGCACCAGGCCCAGATCCCCTGCCGAACCCGTCGAGCCTGCGGCGTGTCCTCGAAGCAGCGCGAGCGTGAGCGTGGTGGGTATCAGCGCGGTGGCCAGCGCCGCGCATGTACGGCCGACCAGCAGTCGGCGCATGGGTTGCGTCATGAACGCATAGTATTTCGCCAGCTAATTATGTGCCAACGAAATATAAGCTGGCGTAGCATACTGAGGGCATGGACACCGAGAGTCAGGGCCGGGTGCGGCCCGCAGAAGGGGACGACTCCGTCGACGTGCACCTTGCACGCTGGCGCGGCAAGGCCCCGTTCGACGCGCGGGTGGAGGGGATCATCACCCGCATTCAGCTCCTGGCCAAGCATGTCGGCCAAGCCAAAGACCGCGCCCTGGCCGAGGTCGGCCTGCAGGAGTTCGAGTTCGCCACGCTGCATCGGCTCGGCGCGCGCGAGGCCCCGGGGCGGGCCACCCCCTCCGAGCTAGCGGCTGAACTCATGCTCTCCCCTGCCGGCATGACGGGCCGTCTGGACACCCTGGAACAGTCAGGGCTGGTGCGGCGTGTGCGCAGCAGTCAGGACAGGCGCCGGGTGGACGTGGAGCTCACCGAGGCGGGGCGCACCCGCTGGCTGACCGCGATGGAGCTGCGCGGGCAGGCGGAGGACTCGATGGTCGCCCCCCTCGACCCGGCAGAGCAGGACGCACTCAGCGCCCTGCTCAAGCGGATGCTGATCCAGGCGGAGGCGGACAGTCGCCACCGGTGAACCCCGAGTCGATGGTGTTGCTTCTCGCCGTCAGGTCTCTGCATCTCGCTGGCCGCCGCAGCTACCCAAGGACACTCACGTTCGACCGAGATCCCGCAAGACCGGATTGAAAACAGCGACTCAGCTTGTTCTTTGTCTACCAGGTCCTACCGTGTCTGCCGATGGCCTTGAGGGTCTCGGGGCGTTTGACGGTTTTGCCGACGTCGTAGCGGGGTGCCCGGTGTTTGTTCTTGGCGCCGGGTGGCCGTCCGGGTCCGGTGCCTGTGGGTTTGGGAACACGGGCCGGGCAGGCGAGATGAGCGCGGATGTTCCTGAACCCTCGGCGGACCCGGGCCGGGGTGAGTCGGTCGGAGGTGGTGGGTTTCTCCCAGGGCCGGCGGAGGTCCACGGCGAGGGGCCGGGCGAGCCGGAGCTGGGTGTGGGCGACGATCAGGATCCAGGTCCAGCGGTCCGCTGCCTCGGGGGTGCGGAGTTTCGGGGTGGTCCAGCCGAGGCTCTGCTTCGCGAAGCGGAAGGTGTGCTCCAGGTCGAAGCGGCGGAGGAATGCCTGCCAGAAGCGGTCCACGTCGTCCGGGGTGGCACCGGTCTTGGAGGACCATGACCACAGTGGTGGAGCATCCCGTTCCTTCGACAGGTGCTCGACCTTCAGGCGCATCAACGTGCCATCGACCAGGGCAAGTTCACCGTCGTGGTCGAGCCATGAGGAGCGGTGCGTGAGCCGGGGGTGGACCCGGTCCCATGCCTGGGTCTCGGCCCTGCCGTAGTTGGTGGTGTCGGTGACCGTGGTGATCGCGGGCTCGGGCCAGGACTCCGGTTTGGTGAACCGGAACTCCGGGCCGTGCTTGGGCGGCCGACCGTTGACGCCATGCATCCGCGGCGGCTTCGGCAGCCGCATCACGCGGTCGGAGCGGAGGGGGCCGACCAGCTCGACCGGCAGGTCGCGCAGGACCCATGCCAGGCGGGTGACGTCGTAGCCGGCATCGCTGACGATCACGATGTCCGGGGCCCCGGCCTGCCGCTGGCCAGCGGCGATGAGCCGCTCAACGACATCCCGCAACGGGGCGGCGGTGACCGCGGTCGCGTCATCGGCCGGTCCCAGCCGGACCGCGTCCAGGATCGCAGTCCATGACGTGGCGCCCGGCTCCAGCATGGCCACGAAGGAGTAGGGCCAGCCCGGGATAGACTGCGAGGCCGTCTTCACCCGGCCATAGACATGGCAGAACAGCCGCTCCGCCGAACACGGCGCGTCCGACCGCAGCCACGGCGACACATCAACCGCCAGCACCTCAAGTCCACCGGGGACTTCACCGCACCGTCCGCACACAGCACCGCGTCTACCCACTCGGACAACGCGTCGCGCCGGGCGGTCAGACACTCGTAGAACTCGCCCCGGAAGCGTGACGCCTCCGCAAACGCTTCCCTCCGTACAGCACCAGGCAGCAGACTCGCCCTCACGGCCTTCGTCATGGTCACGTGCACCTTGGTCGGAGCACAGGATCAGACGAAGGCCGCCCCCACGTCCGGCGAATCCCCTCGCGGGCGAATCCGTTCGAGACGCCATTCGAGACCGTGGCACCATGTACCGCATGACGACGAACCGAAAGGTCCATGCCGCGTAGACGGCCAGGACAGATCCGTGCCGGCGCCCCCGGCAGCCACCGGACCACAGGCGCAAGGCCTGTCATCGACGGCCTGTCCTCACGCGCACTGTCCGAGGTCATCCACCTTGAGCACACCCGCAACTATCTGCAGCCAGGCGATGTCAGCGCGGCTGTGGGTCTGTGGAAGGACTACGCCCATCAGCCCGAGCGGGATCTGTGGCACGACTACGAGTGGGGCAACGTGCACTGGTACTGCTGCGGCGACCCCCTCGAAGCCCGAGCCCTCCTCGACACCGTGATGCAAGCTATGTCGCCACGAAGCGCCCGCGAACTTCGAAAGATCGTCAGCCGGTCAGACGCCGTCTGGAATCTTCCGTCTCCGCCCTATGACATGGCCGGAAGATAAAGAACAAGCTCAGTCCCAGGAATGTCGGAGACGCTGCCCGCACAGGTCGATACGCTCTACAGGACCTCAAGAAGGTCTCGCACTGCCTGACCCGGTTCGGGAAGTTCAGCTGTTGATATGCCATGCTGCGTCCGACACGTCGGTGCCAGGGTTCGAGACCAGTGAGCTTGTTGGTTTGGCGGGTGGCGAGGTACCGAGGCTTTCGGTTCAGGGTGAGGATGTTGTACCAGGGGCCCCGGCGCTGACAGGTCGGCTTGGCGCCGAGGCAGAGCGCGGCAGTCGCGATGGCAGGATGGCGGCATGGTGACGAATCAGCCGTGGACGGGGCTTCACAGTGATCTGCTGGCGGCGAAGGCGTTGGTGTACGACCCGAGCGGCTTTGCCTGCTCGCTGCCGGTGCCCGAACCGGAGAGCGTCGAGTACGCGGCGTGCGGTTTCACGCTCGATGGCCGGTCGGTCCGGTTCCGCGTGGGCAAGACCACCCCAACGAAGGTGGGCCAGTTCGTCACCGTGTGGCAGCGGTCCGCTGAGGAGCCGATCCGGCCTTTCGACGCCGACGACGGAGTGGACCTTTTCGTCATCAGCAGCCGTGACGCCGACGGCTTCGGACAGTTCGTCTTCTCGCGAGAGGTGTTGTGTGAGCGCGACATCGTCTCCCGCAACGGCTCCGGCGGGAAGCGTGGATTTCGTGTGTACCCGCCGTGGGTGGCCACGACCAACCGGCAAGCCCGCAGCACCCAGGCGTGGCAGGTGGGCTACTTCGTCCACCTTGGCCAGGACGGGCCCGCCGAGCTGACGCGCGCCCACGCCCTCTATCACCCGTAGGTGCCCCCTGCTGCCGCGGCGTCCGACTGCTGGGCCGGAATCAGTCCAGTTTCGGCGATGAATCCGTCGAGGAGGCCGGTTGGTACTGCATCCGTTTCAGACGGGTGCGGGCCAGCGTGGCGAGTTCGTCGAGGCGCACGGGGCCAGGTTGCCCAGGCTGTTCTTCAGATGTCCCCACACGCCCTCGGCGGGGTTGACGTCGGGGGTGTACGAGGGAAAGCGGAAGACCGTCAGCCAGCTTCGGGCCTCGATCAGCTCACGCGTCGCGGCATCGACGTGATGGGTGTAGTTGTCCCTTACCAGCACGACACGCCCGCCAAGCTGCTGGTGAACGCGTCCAGCAACGCGCCGACGTCCTTCTCCCGGAAAACTTTCCGCTCGCCCTTGCGGCCATGGTGCACCAGCATCCGGAAGACGAGCCGGGTGCGTCGGCTCGGCCTGCGACACGGCACACCAGGCCGGCCAGCGAGATGCGTCCCGGGCCGCCAGCCCGGACGGTGACGCGGAGCGTGTGGCCACGCCGGGCCAGGGGCAGCAGATGCGACGCCCGCGCCCCGAGGATGCCGAAGACCTCCTCCTTCGCCAGGCTGTGCAGTTCCGCAAGGAAGGCGGGGTCGACGTGACCCTCCCTGGCCCAGATTCCGGCGAGGGACTCGGCGCAGCTCTGGGACAGGTCGCTGTGGAAGTCCCCCGCCCGGATGGCACGGATCAGGGCTGCCTCGACGAACGGACCGGAGAGCAATTCCAGCGCCGACGCCGCATCGCCCTGCTCGTCCTCGCGCGCCGTGGGGTCTTCGAGGAGCCGTACGAGCGCAACCGCGCGCTCCTCGTCCGGGATCTCCGGATCGCTCCACACAGGGCCCGGCGACGGGATCGCCGACGGGTCCTCACCGGCCCTGCGGAGCTGCTCCTTCCCGGGCAGCCTTGCCAGCCAGCTCTTCATCTAGAACAGATCTCGATCCTGTCCGCGATGCTCCCGCTGATCCCGACACCGGCGAGCACGGTCCCGACCGGCCCGCCGAAGGAGCCGACCTCAGCACCGTCGCCATATCGCAGATGCCGTACGGGACGGCCGCGGCGATCAGCAGTCTGCCGCCGATTGGCGGTCGACCTGGCCAGGTCGATAAGTCCGCTCGGAGCCCACGGCCCGCCAAGGGAGGCATGACCTGCTGGAGACGGCTGCGGGATTGGAACGAGGCAGGAGTCTGGCAAGGGCTTCACGAGGTGCTGCTAGCCGAGCTGAACGCCGCCGCCCGCCTGGACCGGTCCCGCTGCGTGGTCGACTCCTCCCACGTCAGGGCGCTTAAAGGGGGGCTCCAGACGGCCCGTCGCCGGTCGACCGGGGCCGGGCTGGCTCCAAGCACCACCTGATCACCGACGGGCACGGCACCCCGCTCGCGGTCATCCTCACCGGCGGCAACTGCAATGACGTCACCCAGCTCATGTCCCTGCTCGATGCCATCCCATGCGTCCGGGGCCGACGCGGCCGGCCCCGCCGCAAGCGGACGCGCTGTTCGTCGACCGCGGCTACGACCACGACAGCTACCGCGAGCAGATCCGGGCCCGCAGGATGCTCCCTGTCGTCGCCCACCGGGGCACACCCCATGGCAGTGGACTGGGCCGCTACCGCTGGGTCGTGGAGCGCATGTTCGCGTGGCTGCACGGCTTCCGGCGCCTGCGTGTGCGCTGGGAACGGAGGGCTGACATCCACATAGCCTTCCTCAAACTCGCCTGCTGCCTGATCACCCTGCGCCAGATCCGCTCACTGTGGTAGCGGATCTGGGTGAGGATTCGGCCGTTCGCCCGAAGCTGTCGTCCGCCGCGCTGCCAGAACGCCGGCCCATCCCTGGTTCCGGGGTTCCATGGCCAGCATGACCAGGCTGAGCACCTTGGCGCAGCTGCGCCGAATCTCTCACCGAGGCACACGTCGCGGAAATCAAAGGCAGGCAAGACGTCCTCGCACGGGCGACCATACGATGGGAAACCGCCTGCAGTGGGCGGCGCTGGCGGCGTCGTCGCTACCGGGGATCGCGGCTCTTGCCGCCTTGCTGTTCACCTGGGTTTCGGTCGAGCAGTCCGGCGATCAGTTGCGGATCGCCGAGCGTGGGCAGGTCACCGGCCGGTTCAATGCAGCAATCGGCAACCTCTCCTCGTCGGCCGTGGACGTTCGCCTCGGCGGCATCTACGGCCTGGAGCGCCTCATGCGGGATTCGCCGCACGACCAGCCCACCGTCGTCACTCTGCTGACGGCATACGTCCGTGAGCACACTCACGGGCAGGTGGACAGCTCAGCCGATGCCCGCCCGGCCACGGACGTCCAGGCGGCCATAACGGTACTGGCCAACCGGGATCCCGCGCGTGACGGCAGCGGCGACTTCGACCTACGCAACGTCCGCCTGCGCAACCTGGGCTACATGGGGATGTGGGACCGGGCGCTCCAACGCGTGATCGGTATCAATTTTCCGGAGGCCGACTTCAGCGCCGCAGACCTGAGCAGCGCGGACTTGGAGCATGCCCATCTGGCCGGGGCGGTCATGGCGGGCACATCTTTGCGGGAAGCGGCTCTGAACGGGGCTGAGTTGGCGGACGCCGTCCTG
Source organism: Streptomyces durhamensis (assembly GCF_000725475.1). Taxonomy (NCBI): domain Bacteria; kingdom Bacillati; phylum Actinomycetota; class Actinomycetes; order Kitasatosporales; family Streptomycetaceae; genus Streptomyces; species Streptomyces durhamensis. The sequence goes on along the minus strand of NZ_JNXR01000039.1, from coordinate 9,622 downwards.
ACTGATGCCGATCTGGCCCGGTCGCACCTCGTGCGCGCCGACCTGAGGCGCATCCAGGCGGCGGGGGCGCACTTCGACGATACGTACCTGACAAGGGCGGCATTGGAGGATGCCCATCTGCAGCGGGCCAGTCTCGTCGGTGCCAGCCTGCCCGGCGCCATTCTGCGCGGAGCGGACTTGAGGCAGGCCGATCTCCGCGACGCGGACTCACCGGAGCGGACCTGAGCGGTGCCGATTTTACAGGCGCGAAGAACTTGTCGACCGCGGGGTTCGACGGTGCGGTCCTCAAGGGCACCCGAGGGTTGCCTTCGTGACAACAGCCAGACTTCCACCACCTCGACTCATTGTGTTAGCCGTTCTTAGGTGAAAACTCCTCTACTCTTACGTTTTCGCGGCTCCTTCAACTCCCTCTTGCGGCGCTCGTTTTTCTCCCGCTTTTCTATCGCCCACTGCTCCACATTGACCGATTCTTTCTCCAATCGTTCCTGTTGGAGTGTTAGTTCTTGCAGACCCTTCACCTGCTGCTCACGATCAAGATATTGCAGGTTGTAGTAGGGAGTACCCAGGGCTCCAAAGGAACTCCCAGCCACCCTGTGGGCTTCGGCCTGCTTCGCATACCCAAGTACCGGCTCCATGGTGGCGAGCAGAGCACTGAGAAAGCCCAGGCTCGCAACAACCTTCGCCCAATCACCAGTCAGGTTGGCCAGTACCGATGCGCCTGCCGTCGCCGCCAACAAAGCGCCGACTATGCTGACGATGCGCGACAACCGACGGTAACGGTCGTGAGACAAGGCGTGTTCAATCGATCGGTTGTAGACCCGCCAACTGAGCTCCTTGCCCCGCCACGCAATATCCGGCTGGATCTCACCCATAAAAACCAGAATACTCGCCGCATTTGATTGAACTGAGCACCAAGTATCTGTGCGGGGGTGTTCATTCATCCTTCAATCAGGTTGCGGTGGGCATCTTCGAGGGCCGGGATCGCGCTGCCCAACGAGCCGGAGAAGGTGCAGTTGACGCACCAGAGCTGGCACATCCTCTGGCTCGGCATCGCCGCCCTTCTCATCGCCGCGCTGTAACGCGGCCCGGGACCACAACCTCACACCGCACCGCGGAAGGGAAACCCCTGAGCAACACCCCGAACACGACCCTGGACGAGGAGATCGCGGCAGCCATCGCCATCGTGCGCATCGGCCTGGAGCGGCTGCGCGACGCCGCCACCCGCACCGAGGCCCTGGGCCCGCACATCGCGGTTCTCCGCGCCCTGCGCGACCACCGCAACCCGGACGCCGGCGTCTGCGAGGCCGTCGCCGACGTCATCGGCACCATCACCGTGTCCATCACCGACACCGACCACGAGGCCATCGACGACGTTGTCGAGCTCCTCGACGGAGCCCAGGCCTACGCCCAGGACAACACCGGCGAACGCATCGACCGCGCCCTGGGCGGCGCGAGCGGCTCCGGCACCTTCCGGCCATGCAGTTCGTGCAGAAGCTCGCTGACGAGGCGGTTCCGGAACTCGACCCTGTGGCCGCCGTTGATCAGTACGGTGATGACCGTCTCCAGTTCGGGCAGTACCCACAGAGCGGCGTGCTGGCCGATGGTGTCCCCGGTGTGAGAGGCCACCTGGTGGCTGTCCCATTCGTCCAGGCTCCAGCCGATGCCCCACTGCCGTCCGCTGGCATAGGGGGTGGGCAGGTCGACCTGGGGCTGCCGCATCACCGCAGGGTCAGCGAGGAGGACGCCGGGCGTGAGGTGGGCGCGGCCGAAGCCGACCACGTCCGCGGCCGGGCGCAGATCAGCCCCGCAGGACCGACGGACCGGGGCAGCCCCCACGGCGGCACCACGGCGCCGTGCTCGTCATGGCCGACGACGGCACTGAACCGGAGGACGTCCTCCGGCAGCGTCCAGGTGTGCCCCAGTCCCACAGGCGTGCAGATCTGGTCGCGCACCGCCTGGTCCCAGGTTGGCCGGTGAGCTTCTCGGTCACCCGGCCCGCGATGACGAAGCCGGAGTTGCAGTACGAGTGCGAATCCCCGTCCGGGAAGGTCTGTTCCAGATCGGCGCATGCTTCCACGTATCACTGAAGACAGTCGTTGCCGCGGCCTGTGTCCAGGAACAGGTCGCCGTTGATGTTCGATGTGTGGGTGAGCATATGGCGCAGCGTGATGGCGCTGGTGGCCTGCCGGTCGCCCACCCGGAGCCCGCACCGCCGTACTCAGTCGTCCGGGCGCCACGAGGCGGACGCCTGGCGACGGGTGGGAACTACCACCTCCTTCCCACTCGTCCGTTCCTAGTAATAACCCCATTACGAAAGGTGAAGGTGGTGCGGAGTGGACCCGGTATCGGTAGGGCTGCTGGTGGCGCTGGCCGGCGGGGCTGGCGGAGAGCTCGGGCGGCAGGCCTGGGCGGGTTTAACGGCTCTGGTGCGGCGCCCGTTCCGCCGCGATGCCGGTGAAGAGGCACCGGCGGTCAGTTCCGGGGAAGCGGAGCTGGCGCGGCTGGAACAGGATCCGACCGACCAGCAACAAGCGCAGGCGCTGAGCACCGCACTCGTTGTGCGGGCCGCGCTGGATCCGGATTTCCGCACCGGCCTTCAAGCCTGGCAGGAGCAGGCCAACCTCGTGAGCACCGGTGACGGCACGGTGCACAACATCATCAGCGGCGGTACCCAGCACGGGCCGGTACTGCAGGGCCGGGACTTCTCCGGCCTGTCCTTCACCACCTCAGCCCCTGCGCCCTCCGCACCTGCCGCGCAGCCGGCGGCCGATACGGACTACGGCGACAGCACCCTCCCACCGGTGCGGGGTTGACCGGCATGGGGCAGACAGAGGCAGCCCACGAGGGCGCAGCGGATCACCGAGTCACCAACACGATCAGCGGCGGGATCTTCTTCCACGCGGTCATCCAGGGCCGGGACATCACCGTGCAGCTGCCGCCGCAGATCACCCCGGCCCTGTCCGGGGTGCCCGCCCCCTCTGCCACCTTCACCGGCCGCGACCAGGACATCGAGCGGCTGCTGAACGTGCTGGCCCCAGACGAAAGCGGCACGAGCGCCGGGCAGGCAGTGCTGGTGACCGCCGTGTCCGGTCTGGCCGGCATCGGCAAGACCGAACTGGCCGTCCAGACCGCCGCCCGGGCCCGCAAGAAGCCGGGCTGGTTCCCCGGCGGGGTGCTCTTCACCGACCTGTCCGGCTACGACCCCGAGCGCCGCCTGTCTCCCGAGCGGGCCCTGGAAGGCCTGCTGCGCGCACTGGGCATGCCCGGCGATCACATACCCGACGGTCTGCAGGACCGGCAGCGGCTGTATCGCAGTGTGCTGGCCGCCTACGCCGAACACCATCAGCGGATCCTGGTGGTCGTCGACAACGCCTTCACCACCGAGCAGGCTCGCCCGCTGCTGCCCACCGACGGTGTGACCGCTGCCCTTGTCACCTCCCGTCACACCCTCGACGGACTCGACGCCCGCCTCCACGACCTCAACGCCCTTGAGGAGTCAGCCTCCATCGCCCTGCTCGACCAGGCGCTACGACACGCCCGTGGAGACAGCGACACCCGCCTTGCCGACGATCCGGAAGCGGCCACGACGATTGCCCGTCTGTGTGAGGGCCTTCCGCTGGCCCTGCGTATAGCCGTCGCCGTCCTGGCTGCCGCGCCTGCCCGTCCCGCGGCCTCCCTGGCCACTGCCCTTCAGGCCGAGCACACCCGCCTGGACAAGCTGAGCCGCCCCGACCGGGCCGTACGGGCCGCCTTCGACCTGTCCTACCGACTCCTCGACAGTGATTACGCCCGGCTGTTCCGGCTACTGCCCCTCAACCCCGGCCCCGACCTGTCCACCGAAGCCGCCACCCACCTTGCCGGCACCGACACGGACAGGGCCGAAGAACTGCTGCAACACCTGGCCGATGCGCACCTGGTCGAGCCCGGGCAGGTCTGGGGCCGCTGGCGGATGCACGACCTGGTTCGGCTCTTCGCGGATGAGGTCGGCCGCGCCCGCGCCACGGACGACGGCCGGGATGCGGCGGTGGTGCGCCTGCTCGACCACTACCTCACTACCGCTCAGGCCGCCGACGTCCACCTGCAGACAACGCCGGGCTTGCCCCTCCCGGACGAATTCACCGACCGCGATCAGGCGCTGGAGTGGCTGGAAGCCGAACAGAGCAACCTCGTCGCCGCCGCCACGGCCGCCCCTGCACACCACGCCGCCGCGACAGGACTCGCTGTGGCTCTTGGCACGTTCTTCGACCTGCGCCGCCACACCAACGACTGGATCAACCTCAGTACTGCCGCCGTTGCCATCTGCCGTGAGGCCGGAGACCGTCACAACGAGAGGGCAGCGCTCGATGCTCTCGGGCGTGCCCTCATCCGTGCAGGCAGGTTCAAAGAAGCTGTCGACATCTTCACAGCGGTTCTCGATCTCTGCCGTGAGACCGGAGACCGCCACATAGAAGCCATAACGTTGAGCAATCTCGGACAGGCTCTGGCATTCCTGGAGAAATTCGTGGAAGCCGTCAACGTCCTCACCGATGCTGCAGCTCTATTCGATGAGATAGGAGACAGCCTGGGCGGAGCAAGGGTGCTGGGCATCTTAGGGCCCATCCAGATCAAGCTGGGCGGATCCGAGCAGGCCGTCGGCTACTTGACCGAGGTTGTCGCTTACTGGAGGGAGGTGGGCGACCGCCACGCAGAGAGCGTGACGCTGGACTCCCTCGGTCTTGCCTTGGTCGGCGCGCGCAAGTTCAGGGAGGGAGTCAAGGCTCATACTGATGCCGTTGCCCTCTTCCGTGAACATGGTGACCCCCATGGGGAGGCAGATGCTCTGAACAATCTCGGGGCCGCATTGATCCGGATGCGTAGGTTCGACGAGGCCGCAGATGCTGTTCTTGGCGCTGCTCGCCTCTCCAAGGAGATCGGATACCCTCAATGTGAGGCCATGGCGCTGGCCAACTTCGGTCAACTGCTGCTTCAGAAGCGGAGCTTCGACAAGGCCGTCACTCCGCTTACCACCGCTGCCAGACTCTTCCGGGAAACCGGCCACCGCCGCCGTGCGGCCTCTACGCTGAATCTCCTCGGCCAAGCCCTCGCCGAAGAAGGCAGATTCGATGAGGCTGCTGACGTTGGTACCCAGGACGCGTCGCTTTGCCGGGAGCTGGGCGACCGCCAGGGCGAAGGCATCGCTTGGAAGAATGTCGGGCTCAGCCTGTGTCAGGTACGCAGGCTCGACGAGGCCGTTGAGGCTCTTTCCGCCGCTGCTGCCATCTTTCGAGAGACTGGCGATCGGCGCCGCGAAGCCGAAGTGCGAGTCCAAGCAGCAAGGGCCCGCGCCTCAGGCGGGTGGCCCAACTGACGGCCGTCCCCAATCACAGGACTACGTTGTCGGCTCTGGAGGGAACAAGACGCCAGCTGGCCTGATCCACAACGCAAAAAGGCCCGTACCCCCGCGTGTTCGCCTTCCGTTCTAGTGGTTGTCGCAACACCCCAGTTCAGGGGATGCGATGGACTTCGAGGTTCGGAAGGTGCGGAGCCCTCTGCACGTGTGACGCAGGAGATGGGCGTGTGCTTCGACCGGCACGTCGGCCTTGTGGCCGCGGTCGTGGGCCGTGGAGAACATCGCCTGCCAGCCGGAGACCGACATCGGCAGCCCGTTCTCGTTTAGGAGCATGGCAGGTTCCAGGCCGTCCTCGGTTTCCCGTAGAAGCCACCTCCGCTCGACCGGCCGAAGGTCTTGCAGCCGCATCCGGTGGACACCGCCGGCGCTGAGCCGGTGCACCACGTGCGGGCGTGACGGGTCGGCGATGACCAGGGGCTGGCGGATGCGCCTAGGGCCGCGGCCGGGGAGTCGGCGACGCCGGTGAAGACGTGCACGCCGCGCCGGTCGCGTGCGGAAGTAGCTCCACAGCGGCCGGCGCCCCGCGTCCGCCCGGCAGCCCCTCAGCACCGCACGCAACCACCCCGGGTGCGGCCCCAGCTTCGGGGAACAGCTGGACAGCCAACAGCGGTAGCGGTAATTCCGTCCACCGGGTGCTGGGAGAACGGGTCTGACTACTTGTAGGCGGCGACGGCGGCGAGGTAGATGCCGAGGCTGGTGGCTGCGGCGCCTGCGCCAGCAAGGATCGCCTGGGCAATGCCTACCCCCGAGCGGTGGGCCAACAGGCACGCGGTGAACGCGATGTTGAGGGCGGTTGACAGAGCCAGCAGCAGGGACAGGATCTGTAGTGGGCTCATCGCGGGAACTCCCCCATGGGTCGTGACGGCCCGGGCGGGCCGTGCGGGACGAGTCCGACGCTGACTGTCCACAGGGCCGTCCCACAGGAGTCCGATGACGATTGGACACACCGGCCGGAAGTGCGCTGGTGGCCGCTAGGGTTCAGGTCACGGCAGGTGATGCGTCCACCGGGGTGCCCAAGGGCACCGTGGACACGCGCGCACGGACCAGCGGGGGAGGGTACAAAGCGTCGTGGTGACGGGACCGGTGGCACAAGAGCCGGAATACACCGCGTTGATCGACGAGCTGGTCCGGTTCCGTGACGGCCCGCTGGAAGGCGGGCCATCGGACCGCACCCTGGCCGAGGCCGCGCAGGCCAGCCCAACGACGATCGGCAACTGGCTGCGCAGAGGCCAGTTTCCCCAGGAGATCGATCCGCTGCTGCGGTTGGTGCGGGCCGTACGGAGCCAGGCGAAGCAAGCCGGGCTACTGCAGAAGCAGGACGTGGCCAAGCTGCTGGACGAGCAGCTATGGCGGCGCACCCACCTGATCGAGGCCCGCCGGCGCGCGGACGGAACGCGGAGCGGGGCGCTGGCCGCGCAGGGCCGGGAGGTTTTGGCGCGGATACGGCCAGGCGACCCGCTGACGGAGGTGACCGACCCGTTCCGGCTGGAAGTGCACCGCGCGATCGGCACTGGGGTTGCTGGTCTTCCCAACCTTCCGGCGTATGTGGAGCGCAAGCATGACCGGGACCTGGCCGAGGTGGTGGCACAGGCCGCTGCCGGAACCAGTCAGATCGCGGTGCTGGTGGGCGGGTCCTCCACCGGCAAGACCCGCGCCTGCTGGGAAATCCTTCGCCTGCTGCGCGAACAGTCCGAGCCGTGGCGGCTGTGGCACCCCATCGACCCCACCCGTCCCGACGCCGCCCTGACCGAACTGAGCAGCCTTGCTCCGCACACGGTGGTTTGGCTGAACGAGGCTCAGTTCTACCTCAGCCCGACCCCGCTCGGCGAGCAGGTCGCCGCGGGCCTGCGGACCCTGCTGCACGACCCGCGGCGAACTCCGGTGCTGGTGCTGGCCACCTTGTGGCCCGAGCACTGGGAGACTCTGACCACCCGTGCCGATCCGGACCTGCACGGCCAGGCCAGGGAACTGCTGGACGGGCACAAGATCAAAGTCCCGGATGCGTTCACCGTCGCCGACATGGCCGCACTGACCGACACCGCTGGCCGTGATCCCCGGCTCGGCGAGGCCGCCGCACACGCCCGCGATGGCCAGGTCACCCAGTACCTGGCCGGGGGACTGGTCCTGCTGGACCGCTACGAGGATGCTCCGCCCGCCGCTCGGGCGCTGATTCATGCCGCGATGGATGCCCGCCGACTCGGCGCCGGACCCCGTATCCCCCTGGCATGGCTGGCCCAGGCCGCCCCCGGCTACCTCACCGACATCGAGTGGGACGAGACCCAGGACGACTGGCTTGAGCAGGCCCTGGGCTACGTCACAACACCGTGGAACGGCATCCCCAGCATGCTCACCCCCGTCAAAACGGGTGCCGACCGCAATCAGCGCAACCGCCCCACCACCCGGCCTGGTACCGGGCCGGCTCGCCCTCGGGCCGGACAACAGGAGCCGGTGTACCGGCTGGCCGACTACCTCGACCAGCACGGCCGCCACCACCGCGCCGACACGATCCCGCCCGTCGACTTCTGGACCGCAGCCGCCCACCATGCCCACCCCAATGACCAGGGCCCCCTCGGCAACGCCGCCTGGAGGCGCGGCCTGTACCGGGACGCCGCCCAACTCCACAAACTCGCCACCACCCACGGCCATGGCCACGCCGCAGAAGCCCTCGTCCGGCACCTACGAAGACTGCACCGCGCCGACTTCCGTCCCGCCCAATGGGCCGCAGCGCACGTCGCCCTGGACTACCTGGGCGCGGTGGCCTGGCTGCTGTACGTGCTGCGGATAGTGGGGGCGCAGGAGCAGGTGGACGCCCTGGCCGCACGGGCCGCCGCCCATGCCGCCCTCGACGACCCGGCCGCGGTGGCGCGGCTGCTGGACAGGCTGCGGGAGGTGGGGGCGCAGGAGCAGGTGGACGCCGTGCTGGCCCGCGATCCCGCTGCCCATGCCGCCCTCGACGACCCGGCCGCGGTGGCGCGGCTGCTGGACGTGCTGCGGAGGGTGGGGGCGCAGGAGCAGGTGGACGCCGTGCTGGCCCGCGATCCCGCTGCCCATGCCGCCCTCGACAACCCGGCCGCGGTGGTGGGGCTGCTAGAGGCGCTGCGGAGGGTGAGGGGCCGGGAGCAGGTGGATGCCCTGGCCGCACGGGCCGCCGCGTACGTCGCCCTGGACAACCCGGCCGCGGTGGCGCGGCTGCTGGACGTGCTGCGGAGGGTGGGGGCGCAGGAGCAGGTGGGCGCCCTGGCCGCACGGGCCGCTGCCCATGTCGTTCTCGATGCCCCGGGCGGAGGGTGGGGGCGCAGGAGCAGGTGGACGCCCTGTTGGCCCGCGATCCCGCTGCCCATGCCGCCCTCGACAACCCGGCCGCGGTGGCGCGGCTGCTGGACAGGCTGCGGAGGGTGAGGGGCCGGGAACAGGTGGACGCCCTGCTGGCCCGCGATCCCGCTGCCCATGTCGTTCTCGACGGAGGGTGGGGGCGCAGGAGCAGGTGGACGCCCTGTTGGCCCGCGATCCCGCTGCCCATGCCGCCCTCGACAACCCGGCCGCGGTGGCGCGGCTGCTGTACGTGCTGCGGGAGGTGGGGGCGCAGGAGCAGGTGGGCGCCCTGGCCGCACGGGCCGCTGCCCATGCCGCCCTCGACGACCCGACCGCGGTGGCGCGGCTGCTGGACAGGCTGCGAGAGATGGGGGCGCAGGAGCAGGTGGGCGCCCTGGCCGCACGGGCCGCCGCCTATGCCGCCCTCGACAACCCGGCCGCGGTGGCTGGACTGCTGGACGTGCTGTGGAGGGTGGGGGCGCAGGAGCAGGTGGGCGCCCTGGCCGCACGGGCCGCTGCCTATGCCGCCCTCGACGACCCGGCCGCGGTGGCGCGGCTGCTAGAGGCGCTGCGGAAGGTGAGGGGCCGGGAACAGGTGGACACCCTAGCCGCACGCCTTCCTGCCGCGGGGCAACTTCACCAGTTCATCGAGATCAGTGACCACCGCGAACGGTTCCGATTCGGGCGAGAGCCTGACGGGAGCGCAGCCCATGCTTGGACTTGGGACGACCTGGAGTGATCCGGGAAGCTGCGCACGAGATGGTTGCGTGATACGGCGAGTCAACGCAGCCAGGCACGACTTCGGTACTTACCTATCCACCGCTAGTGACCTGAGTCAGAGATTCGCCGGCAATACGTGGCCACCTTGTCGAGGATCTCGTCGGCGGTCTTGGTCCATGCGAAGGGCCTGGGGGCCTCGTT
>NZ_JNXR01000038.1:0-65486 GCF_000725475.1 Streptomyces durhamensis | reverse complement strand
CCCTCACCCCCTCACCGCCCCCGCCTCCGGCCGCCCCGTAACCGCCCCGCCCCCCGGGCACTCCCACCATGTCACCGTCGCCTTCGGCGCCACGGCGCGCGCTGTCGTCGAGCTTGCCCCGGGGCACCCGGTTCCGCCCCCGGCCAGTCCCCTCCCAGACGCCCCCGAGTGCCGTCCCGAGCACACCGCGGCCCAGCTCTACCGCGATCGCTGGATGTTCCACGGCCCCGGTTTCCAGGGTCTGACCGAGCTCACCGCGATCGGTGAGCGGCACATCCGTGGAGTGATCACCGCGCCGGCCGCCCCCGGTGCCCTGCTCGACAACGTGGGGCAGCTCCTCGGCTACTGGATCATGGCGACCCGTAGCGAGCGGAGCGTCGTCTTCCCGGTACGGATGCGGCACATGCGGTTCCACGGACCGCACCCGGCCCCCGGCACGGAGGTCGGCTGCGTGCTGCGGATCACCTCCCTCACGGACAGCGTCCTGGAGGCCGACGCGGAGCTGACCGTCGGCGGCAGGGTGTGGGCCGTGATCGGCGGCTGGCAGGACCGCCGCTTCGACAACGACCCGACCACCCGGCCCGTGGAACGCTTCCCCGACCGCCACACCCTGTCCGAGGCCATGCCCGGCGGCTGGGCACTGGTGCACGAACGCTGGCCGGATCTCGCCTCCCGAGAGCTGATCATGCGCAACTCGCTCGGTGGCGCCGAGCGCGCGGAGTACGCCGCCCGGCCACCGCGCGGCCGCCGGCAGTGGCTGCTCGGCCGCATCGCCGTCAAGGACGCTGTACGGCAGTGGCTCTGGCAGCACGGCGAGGGGCCCCTCTTCCCGGCGGAGCTGCGGGTCCACAACGACGAGCTGGGCCGCCCGTACGTCACCGGCGTGCACGGCCGCGACCTACCCCCGCTGGACGTCTCGCTCGCCCACCGCGCCGAGGCGGGCGTGGCGATCGTCCGGCCGCACACCCCGCGGCCCGGTCCCGGGATCGACATCGAGGAGGTCACCGAGCGCGATCCGGCGACCCTCGCCACCGCGCTCGGCCCGGCCGAGCTGCGCCTGCTGCGCGCCCGCGCGGCGGACGCCCCGGACCTGCGGGCCCTGTGGTTCACCCGGTTCTGGGCCGCCAAGGAGGCGGTCGCCAAGGCCGAGGGCGTCGGATTCGGTGGCCGGCCACGGGACTTCGCGGTGCTGCAGACCGCCCCGGACGGCAGCCGGCTGCTCGTCTCCGGGCGCCTGGAACGCGTCTACACCGTGCACTGCGCGCCGGCGGCCAATCCGCCCGCCCTGCCCGACCGCGCCTACGTGGTGGCCTGGACGACCGGGCCCGGAGCCGACGACGAACACTCCCGCGACGCAGCCGAGGAGCACCCCCGATGAACCCCAGCCATCCGGTCCCGACGAACCCCGCCCACCCGGCCCCGGCGCAGCCCACCGCCGACGCCGTGCTCGCCGACGTCACCGGCATGCTCCGCACGGTGCTGGCGGAGTACGGCGACGACGACGTGGTGATCGGCCTGTCCACCACCTTCAACCGCGACCTGGAACTGGAGAGCATCGACCTGGTCACCCTCGCCGGACTGCTGGAGGAGCGGTACGGGCAGCGGGTCAACCTCGCCGAGTTCCTGGCCGGCATGGAGTTCGACGAGATCATCGAGCTGACCGTCGGCCGGCTCGTGGAGTACGTGGTGTGTAGCCTGAAGACCACGCAGGCGGGCTGACCCATGGCGATGGTCGACGCCCGCGGCATCCGGCTGCACGTCCAGCGCATGGCACCCGCCGGCGACAGCACCCCGCGCGGCACGGTCGTCCTGGTGCACGGGCTGCTCACCGACAGCCTGGCCAGCTACTACTTCACCGTCGCACCCGCCTTCGCCGCGGCCGGACTCGACGTCGTCATGTACGACCTGCGCGGGCACGGCCGCAGCGAGCGCCCCCCCGACGGCTACACCCTCGACCACAACATCGACGACCTGGAGGCGCTTCTCGACCGGCTCGCCGTCACCGGCCCGGTCCACCTCGTCGGCAACTCCTACGGCGGCACCATCGCCTTCGGATTCGCCGCCCGGCACCCGGAACGCGCGGCCGGCCTGGTGCTGATCGAGTCGGAGCCCGCGACCGCCGCGTGGGCGGCGAAGCTCGGCCGCATCCTCGACCGGGTCATGACGGAACTCGCGCACAACGAGCCCGACGCCGTCGCCTGGATCACCGCCCACCGGGGCCACAACACCGCCCGGCTGGCCAAGGGCGCGGCCCGGCTCGCCCGCGAGACCACCCTCGGCCGGGACATCCCCGCCAGCCGCGTGCTGACCGAGGCCGCCGTCCGAGCCGTACGCTGCCCGGTCCTCGGCGTGTACGGCGGTGAGTCGGACCTCGCCGACCTGGTGCCGCTGATGCGGGCGCTGCTGACGGACTACCGGGCGGTGGTGCTGCCCGGGTACGAGCACTCGGTGCTGGTGGAGGCGCCCACGGCCGTGGGCGGACACATCCTGGACCTGATCCGCGCCGGGGCGGGCGTCCCATGAGTGCCTTCCTCTTCGTCGTCCCGCCGCTGACCGGACATGTCAACCCGGCCGTGGGCGTGGCCGCCCGGCTCACCGGGCGGGGCCACCGGGTGGCCTGGGTGTGCGCCGACCCGGCACTGGTGCGGCGGCTCGCGGGCGCGGACGCCGAGGTGTTCGGGTGCGCGGGCCCGGTGCCGGGCGCCGAGGGCGCCGTACGACCGCCGGACCTGCGGGGCGCGGAGGCGCTGAGGTTCCTGTGGGAGGCGTATCTGCTGCCGCTCGCCCGCGCCATGGCGCCCGGTGTCCGCGCCGCCGCCGCGGCGTTCCGCCCGGACGTGGTCGTGGCCGACCAACAGGCCTTCGCCGGCGCCCTCGTGGCGGACGACCTGGGGCTGCCATGGGCCACCTCGGCCACCACCTCGGCCGAGTTCTCCGGCGCCTACGACGGCCTGCCGAAGGTCGCCGAGTGGCTGCGGGACCGCCTGACCGAACTGCGCACCCGCATCGGCGACCCGTCCGGCACCGCCGACCCGCGGTCCTCGCCGCACCTCCTGCTGGTCTTCAGCACCCCCGAACTCATCGGGCCCCAGGCCCCGTTGGCGCCGCACATCCACTACGTCGGCCCCTCGCTCACGGGCCGCCCCGCCGGTCCCGGCTTCCCCTGGGAACGACTGGACCAGGCCAGGGCGAAGGTCCTGGTGACCCTGGGCACGGCGAACACCGACGTGGGCGGCCGGTTCCTCGCCGAGTGCCGCACCGCCCTGCGGGCACGCGCCGACCACGTACAGGCGGTGATCGTCGACCCGGGCGGCGCCCTCGGGGCGCCGGCCGACGACAAGAACGTCCTGGTCCTCCCGGCCGTCCCCCAACTCCCCGTGCTGGAACGGATGGACGCCGTCGTCTGCCATGCCGGACACAACACCGTGTGCGAGGCCCTGTGGCACGGGGTGCCGCTCGTCGTCGCGCCGATCCGTGACGACCAGCCCGTGGTGGCCGGACAGGTCGTGGACGCGGGTGCCGGCGTCCGCCTCCGCTTCGGCCGGGTCCGTGCGGACCGGCTGGGCGCGGCCCTCGACACCGTTCTCACCGATCCCGCCCCCCGGGCCGCCGCCGCCCGGATCCGCACCGCGTTCCGTGCGGCGGGCGGCGCCCAGGCCGCGGCGGCCCACCTCGAACGACTCGCAGCGGAGAGCCGATGAGCGATCACCACGGCAAGAGCCACGAGAACGAGAGCCACGAGAACGAGAGCCACGAGATCGAGAGCAGCGAGATCGAGAGCAGCGAGCACGGGAGCGGTGAGAACGCGAGTGGCAAGGGCAAGCGGAAGAACGCCGACGCGGCGCGCATCGCCGCCCTGCGCCCCGCCTACCGAAGGGACCTGGCCGCAGGAACCGACCGCTTCTTCGCAGCCCCGAGCGAGACCTGCCCCTGGTGCGGCTCGGACCGTCTCCTCACCCGCCTGCGCACCACCGACCTGCTCCAGCACAAGCCCGGCCGCTTCACCCTCGACCGCTGCGCCGACTGCGGCCACACCTTCCAGAACCCCCGGCTGACCGAGGAGGGCCTGGAGTTCTACTACCGCGACTTCTACGACGGCCTCGGTGAACAGCGCATGAGCGGCACCTTCGGCGGCCGTACCGCCATGTACCGGTGCCGCGCCGAAGCCATGGTGCCGCACGACCCCGCCCCCAAGACCTGGCTGGACGTCGGCACCGGACACGGCCACTTCTGCGCGGCCGCCCGCAGCGTCCTGCCCGGCACCTCCTTCGACGGGCTCGACTTCACCGACGGCGTCGAACTCGCCGCCCGCGAAGGCCGCGTGGACCACGCCTACCGCGGCGCCTTCCCCGCGCTCGCCCCCGAACTCGCCGCCCGCTACGACGTGGTGAGCATGTTCCACTACTTGGAGCACAGCACCGACCCGGACCGCGAACTGCGCGCCGCCCACGAGGCCGTACGCCCCGGCGGCCACCTCCTCATCGAGGTGCCGGACCCGGAGAGCCGCTACGCCCGGCTGCTCGGCCGCTGGTGGCTGCCCTGGCTGCAACCGCAGCACCTGCACTTCATGCCGGTCGCGGGCCTCCGGCGGCGGCTCACCGAGCTGGGCTACACGGTGGTCGCCGAGCAGCACGCCGAAGCGCACGACCCGGTCGACCTGCTCGCCGCCGTCTGGCTGGCCCTGGATCACACCGCCCCGCGCGAGGACGCCCCCTGGCTGCCCGAGCCGCCCGGCGCCGTGCGCCGCGCCGCGCGCACCGCGGTTCTCCTCGCAGGGGTGCCCGCCCTGCTGACCGCGACGCTCCTCGACCGGTTCGCGGTGCGCCCCCTGTCCCAGCGCCTCGGCCTGTGCAACGCCTACCGCCTGGTGGCCCGCCGCGAGTGACCGGGGCTCACAGCACCTTCGCGCGGATCAGTGCCGACAGCAGCAGGGAACCCGGCAGCAGCGGCACCCAGTCGGTCAGCATCCGGTAGCCGATGACCGTCGCCGCGGCCAGTGCCGGCGGGGAGCCGAAGGCGACCAGCGTCCACCCCAGCGCCGCGTCCACCGCGAGCCCGCCCGGCGCCGGCACCGCCCCGACGGCCGTGCCGGCCGCGAGATAGGCGAGCACCACGTGCGTCCAGGGCAGCTCCAGGCCGAGCGCGGCACCGACACAGGCGAGCGTGGTCCCCTGCACCAGCGGCATCGCGACCGCGCCGCCCCACAGGGCGACCACCCGGGCGGGCCGGGTGTGCACCTCGCGCGCATCGGCGAGGGCGGTGCGCAGCAGCCCCGTCACCGGCCGCCACAGCGGTCGTACGACCCTCAGCAGCACCCCGGCCACCGCGACGACCCCGCCCGTGACACAGACGACCGGCACCACCGTCTGACCGTCCGGCACCAGGTCGCCCAGTCGCCGCCAGGCCGGTGACGCCGCCAGGAACACCAGCAGCACCACGGTCTTCGCCCCGGACTTGGCCACCGAGTACAGCCCGATCGAGGCGGTGGCCCGGGCGGCCGGCACCCCGCGGCCCCGCAGGAAGCGCAGCGTGACGGCGTGGGCCCCGAGCCCGCCCGGCAGCACGTGGTTGGCGGCCCCGGCGGCGAACTGCGAGGCGAGCAGCAGTCCGGGCGGCAGGCGGTCCGGCAGGGCGCCCTGCCGGACACACGAGGCCGCCACACAGTTCAGGACCGTGAGGCCGGCCCCGGCCAGCAGCCACCACGGGTCGGCCGCGAGGAGCCGCCGGACGCCCTCGTACATCACCGGCCGGTTGGCGGCGGCCCAGCCACCGGCCAGCAGCAGCGGAGCCAGGCACAGGACGAGCCGTAGGTGCCGGGCCCCCAGGGGGGACGGGGGCCGGTCGGCGACCCGCGGGCCGGTTCCCGGCGGATGACCGGAGTCGGCGGACCCGGCGGCCGGGGAAGCCGCGGTCCGGGAGCGCGGCGGAGGGGAGAGCGAAGGGGACGGAGGCACTGAGGACACGGGGACGTCGTCCTTCCGCAGCGGGCCCCGCGGCGGGGACCTGGGGGAGGCGGGTCGGGCGAAACCGCGGGGGAGCTTTCCCCTCCCGTGTGACACCGGGGTGTCCGAAAGCCGAAGGAGCGAGGGCGGGACGGTGCCGCCGGGCGGGTGCGCGCGGGCCTCCGTTCACCGCCGACCAGGTAGCCTTCCCTTGGGACGCGCTTTACATGCGGCGTCCTGGAAGACAGGGACGGCGACAGGGGAGGAACCGGCGGTGCACGTCCAGGAATGGCTCGACTCGGTGCCCGCGGCAGCTGTGTACGCCGTGGTGGCCCTGGTGATCGGTCTGGAGAGCCTGGGCATCCCGCTGCCGGGCGAGATCGTTCTGGTCTCGGCGGCGCTCATGTCCTCCCAGCACTCCGGCATCAACCCGATCGTCCTCGGCGCCTGCGCCACCGCCGGTGCCGTGATCGGCGACTCGATCGGCTACGCCATCGGCCGCAAGGGCGGCCGCCCGCTGCTGGCCTGGCTGGGCAGGAAGTTCCCGAGGCACTTCGGCGAGGGCCATGTGGCCACCGCCGAGCGGTCGTTCGAGAAGTGGGGCATGTGGGCCGTGTTCTTCGGCCGCTTCATCGCCCTCCTGCGCATCTTCGCGGGCCCCCTCGCGGGCGTCCTCCACATGCCGTACTGGAAGTTCCTGATCGCCAACGTCCTCGGCGGCATCTGCTGGGCGGGCGGCACCACGGCCGTCATCTACTACGTGGGCGTGGTGGCCGAGGACTGGCTGAAGAAGTTCTCCTACGTGGGCCTCGCGGCGGCGGTCCTGGTCGGCCTGGCCTCCGTGCTGCTCGTCAAGCGCAAGGCGAAGAAGGCCCAGCAGCAGGACCGAGAAGCAGAACCCGTCAGCGCCGGGGAGTAGCAGGCTGAGTAGCAGGCGCCCCGGAAGGGGCGCGGGGCCGGTCGGTGTGCGGCCGCGCCGCGTGGGCGCGAGCGACCCGCACCCGCACGCGCCGGACGGCCTACTCATGCACCCCGCGGTGCGCCTTGGCCAGCTCCGCGTACATGGTGCCGTTGAGAGTCACCCCCTGCTTCTCCTCCTCACTCAGCTCCCGCCGCACCTTCGCCGGCACCCCCGCCACCAGCGATCCCGGCGGCACCACCATCCCCTGCGGCACCAGAGCCTGCGCGGCGACCAGCGACCCGGCCCCGATCACGGCCCCGTTCAGCACGGTGGCCCCCATCCCGATCAGGCAGTCGTCCTCCACCGTCGCCCCGTGCACGACGGCGTTGTGCCCGATGGACACCCGCTCGCCCACGCTCACCGGGAACCCGGGATCGGCGTGCAGGGTGACGTTGTCCTGCACGTTCGCGTGCGCACCCACGGTGATCTTCTCGACGTCCCCGCGCACCACCGCGCCGTACCAGACACTGGCCCCCGCGTGCAGCGTGACGTCGCCGATGACCGAGGCCGTGGGCGCCACGAACGCCTCCGGACCGATGTGCGGCTCCTTGCCCCCGATACCCACGATCAGCGCCTGCTGCGTCATCACCGTCTCCTCGCATCCGTAAGTACCCGCACGGTACGACACGGCGTGGGGCAAAGATCACAGCAGCCCACCCTCTCGCCGGGGACAACCGGTGAGTAACGTGACCCCGTGCCGAAGCCCAAGAACACGTTCTCGTCCTGGCGTCGCCGTGCGGCGCAGCGCATGGTGCACGCGGCCTGGGCCTGGGCACAGCGCGCGGGCTCCGTCACCGCCGACCGCCCCGGCCGTCTGAACTTCGGCTCGATCGGCGAGGCCACCCAGCTCGCCTTCCCGCTCGGCACGGTCTTCGGTGAACCCTGGATCCACCTCGGCTCGTACTGCATCATCGCCGAGCAGGTCACGCTGACCGCCGGTCTGATGCCGGACCTGGACCTCGGCCCGGACCCGATCCTGCGCATCGGCGACGGCGTGGTGCTCGGCCGCGGCAGCCATGTCATCGCGGACACGACGGTCACCATCGGCAGCGACTGCTACTTCGGCCCGTACGTCTACGTCACGTCCACCAACCACTCCTACGACGACCCCCACCAGCCCATCGGCAGGCAGTGGCCCCGCATGGAGCCCGTGGAGATCGGCCCGGGCTGCTGGATCGGCACCGGCGCGGTGATCCTGCCGGGCGCGCGCATCGGCCGGAACGTGGTCGTCGCCGCCGGTGCCGTGGTCCGCGGCACGGTGCCGGATCACGCCGTGGTCGCCGGGGCGCCGGCCCGGGTCGTCCGGCGCTGGACACCCGAGCAGGGCTGGCAGCCGCCCCTCAGGACCCCGGCACCCGTGCCGATCCCGGACGGGATGACACCGGAGCAGTTGCGGGCCCTGGCGGAGCTGGACGAGGACGGGGTGGCCCGGCTCGCGGAACTGGAGACCGAGGGCTGACTCAGCCGGTCGCCAGCAGCAGCGTGCCGACCAGGGCCAGGCCCGCGCCCGCCGCCTGGATCGCGCGCAGCCGCTCGCTGAGGAACCCGCGCGCCGCCAGCGCGGTCACCACCGGATACAGCGAGGCGAGCACGGCCGCCACGGTGACCGGACCGTGCTGGGCGGCGATGGCGTAGGTGCCGTTGGCGGCCACGTCGGCGAGCCCGACGAAGGCCAGCGCGGGCAGCGAGACCCAGGGGAAGCCACCCTCCGGCAGCGCCCGGCCGCCGCGCCGGACGGAGACGGCGAGCGCCGCCCCGCCCACCGCGACGTTCGTCAGCCGCTGCACGAACAGGGCCAGGAAGAGGCCGGTGACGTTCGTCGAGGCCTCCGTGATCAGGGCGAACACCGTGCCGAAGCCCAGGGCCGCGACCAGTGTGAGCAGGATCGTGCGCCGTTGCACGGCCGCGCCGCGCAGCTGTGGGCCGCCCGCGAGGACGACACCGGTGACGGCGACCGCGATGCCCGCGACCTGGAGCAGCCCGGGCCGCTCGCCGAGGACCAGCCCGACGCCGACCGGCACGGCCACGCTCAGCGTCGCGAGCGGCGAGACGACCCCCATGGGGCCGAGCGCGAGGGCCTGGTAGAAGGAGAGCAGGGCGACCGGCCCGACGAGGCCCGCGGCGAAGGCGAACCACAGACGTGGCCCGGCCTCGCCCCACGCGCCCGACGCGACGACGATCGCGCCCAGCACCGCCGCCGCCACGGCCTGCGAGACCACCACGACCGTCAGCGCGGGCGTCCGTCGTGTCAGCAGCCCCCCGCCGAAGTCGGCCAGCCCCCACAGGAGGCTGGTGGTCAGGGCGAAGAATGCTGTCACGGCCGGCCTCGCAGTACAGTTCGGTGAACGATCAGGTACAGCCCACCGTAGTTCAGTTCAGTGAACTCTGTCATCCCATATATTGAACTCTCATCGATGGACGTGATGTGTCGGACCTCGACCTGCTGACCCAGTCACTGGCGCGCAACGTCAAGCGCTGGCGCACCGAGCGCGGCTTCACCCTGGACGCGCTCGCCGCCCGCGCGGGAGTCAGCCGCGGCATGCTCATCCAGATCGAGCAGGCCCGGACGAACCCCAGCATCGGCACCGTCGTCAAGATCGGCGACGCGCTCGGCATCAGCATCACCACCCTGCTCGACTACGCGCAGGGCCCCGCCGTCCGCATCGTCCCGGCCGAGCAGGCCGTACGGCTGTGGCACACCGACGCCGGCAGCTACAACCGCCTCCTGGCCGGCACGGAGGCACCCGGTCCGCTGGAGATGTGGGACTGGCGCCTGATGCCCGGCGAGCGGAGTCCCTCCGAGCCGCACCCGGTGGGCACGGTCGAACTCGTCCACGTCACCGCCGGCGAACTGACCCTCACCGTGGACGGCGTCGAACACCTCGTGCCGACCGGTGCGAGCGCCACGTTCGAGGCGAGCACCTCGCACACGTACGGCAACGAGGGCGACGTCCCGATGGAGATGGTGATGGCCGTGTCGGTGCCGCCGGTGCGCTGAACCGCGCCCCGGCAGGGCGACACCAGACCGGTGACGGGGGGATATCCCCCCGGTCCTGGGGTGCACCGGATCGCGCCCCGCCGGGGGCGAACCTGGCGTGCAGCCATGAGTTCTCCCCTGACTTACGCCGTCAGATGGTGGGCCAGCGCCAGATGAGGGTCCCGCTCGCCCGGCGCCGGCGCCGGGTCGGCGTGGACCAGGGCGGCCGCCAGTCTCGGTACGGCGTGCAGCAGGGCGTGTTCGGCGTCGACGGCGATCGCGTGCGCCTGCCGGAGCGTCGCCTCGCCGTCGACCACCACCGCGAGTTCGGCCCGCAGCCGGTGTCCGATCCACCGCAGCCGCAGTTCGCCCACCTCGCGCACGCCCGGCACCGCCCGCACCGCCCGCTCGGCCCGGTCCACCAGCGCCGGATCGACGGCGTCCAGCATCCGCCGGAACACCTCCCGCGCCGCGTCCCGCAGCACCAGGACGATCGCCGCGGTGATCACCAGTCCCACGACCGGGTCGGCCGGCCGCCAGCCCAGGGCCGACCCTCCGGCACCCACCAGCACCGCCAGCGAGGTGAAGCCGTCGGTACGCGCGTGCAGCCCGTCGGCGACGAGCGCGGCCGAACCGATCTCCCGGCCCACCCGGATCCGGTACCGGGCCACCCACTCGTTGCCGGCGAACCCGACCAGCGCGGCCACCGCGACCGCCGGCAGGTGCGTCACCGGGCGCGGATCGAGCAGTCGCCCCACGGCGGCCCATGCGGCGAAGGCGGCCGAGGCGGCGATGGCCAGCACGATGACCAGCCCCGCGAGATCTTCGGCACGCCCGTAGCCGTAGGTGAACCGCCGGGTCGCCGCCCGCCGGCCCAGCACGAAGGCGATGCCGAGCGGTACGGCGGTCAGCGCGTCGGCGGCGTTGTGCACGCTGTCCCCGAGCAGCGCCACCGACCCGGACACGGCCACCACGGCCGCCTGCGTCAGCGCCGTCGCCCCGAGGACGGCCAGCGAGACCCGCAGCGCCCGCATCCCCCGCGCCGACGCCTCCATGGCCGGGTCCAGCCGTTCGGCGCTGTCGTGGGAGTGCGGGGTGAGCAGATGAGCGAGGCGGTGCCGGAGGCCGGCGGTGCGGGTGCGGCCTTCGTGGTGGGCGTGACCGTGACCGTGGGCGTGGCCGTGGTCGGGTCCGTGGTCGTGGGCATGTCCGTGCCGATGAGGGTGCCGGTCGTTCACGGGGATCCCCTTCCGGTGTGCGGGGTGGACGCATGGCGCCCACCGGACCATTATGTGCGTATGAGCGCACGCATGCACCTGTCACCTGCACACCATGCGCACCCGCGCAGCCCGGGCGAGGAACAGTTCGCGCTCGCCGCCGAGCTGATGGCCCTGCTCGGCGACCGCACCCGCCTCGCCCTGCTGTACGCCCTGTCGGCCGGCGAGGCCGACGTCACGACGCTCACCGAGGCCTGCGCCGCGGCCCGCCCCGCCGTCAGCCAGCACCTCGCCCGGCTGCGGCTCGCGGGCCTGGTCAAGACCCGCAAGGAGGGTCGCCGGGTGATCTACTCACTGCCGCACGGACACCTGCGCCGGCTGGTCGAGGAGGCACTGAAGACGGCGGACCACCACCTCGCCGAAGGGCGCACCGGCAGTCAGTAGGCGGCCGCCGTGCCGAGGTACTGCTCGGCGAAGGCCGCCGCCGCGGCCGGCGAGGTGAACAGCCGGCGCAGCCGGGCCAGGGTGGTGCCGGCGTGGAACGGGTCGCCCGACGCGACCCCGTGGTAGATGTCCGACAGCCATTGTGAGAACTCCTGGTAGTCCCACACCCGGCGCAGACACGCCGCCGAGTAGCCCTCCAGCGGGCCGTGGTCGCCCCGCGTGACGTAGGCGGTGAGCGCGTCGCCCAGCAGGAAGGCGTCGTGCAGGGCGAGGTTCATGCCCTTCGCCGCGATGGGCGCGACCAGGTGACCGGCGTCCCCGGCCAGGAACAGCCGCCCGTGAGCGAGGGGTTCCACGACGTAGTGGTGCATGTCCAGGACGCGCTTCTCGATCAGCCGGCCCTCGGTCAGCGCAGGCGCTCCGGCCGCGCCGAGCCGCTCGCGCAGCTCGGTCCAGACCCGGTCGTGCGGCCAGTTCCGCGGATCGTCGCCGGGCGGGCACTGCAGGTAGAAGCGGGTCACCTCGGGGCTGCGGGGCATCTGCCCGGCGAAACCGCGCGGGTGGACGCCGAACAGGACGCAGTCCGTGGACGGCGGTACCTCCGCGAGCAGCGCCAGCCAGCCGATACCGTCGTCCTGCCGGGCGATCCGCCTGCGCTGCGCGGGTATCGCGTCCCGCGTCACGCCGCGCGCCCCGTCGCAGCCCGCGACGAAGTCGCAGCGCAGCAGCCGCCGCTCACCCGTGTCCGGGCACCGGTACGAGACCGCCGGCCGGTCCGAGTCCAGGTCGTGCAGCCGTACGTCACGCACCCCGAAGCGGATGTCGCCGCCGCGCACGTCGGCGTACTCCCGCACCAGGTCGGTCACCAGCAGGGGCTGCGGGTAGACGTAGTGGTGACTGCCGGTCAGGTCCGCGTAGGCGAAGCGGTGTCGCTCGCCCTCGAAGCGGAACTCGCAGGCGCTGTGCGACTCGGCCCGCTCGGGCAGCCGCTGGGACAGCGCGCGCCGGCCGAGCTCGCGCACCGCCCACTCCTCCAGGACACCGGCCCGGGGCCGCGTCTCGATGAACTGCCTGCTCTCGGTCTCCAGGACGACACAGTCGACGGAGGCGGCCCGCAGGATGCCGCCGACGGTGAGCCCGGCGGGGCCGGCGCCCACGACGACGACCGTACGGCGTTCCTCGGGCGCGGGGACGGGGTGGGGGGAAGGGAAGATCACCCCCGCATTATGACGGTGTCCCGTCAGCCATGGCTCTGCTGACGGGACACCTGGGAGGGGAGGGAGTGGCTCAGTGGGCGGGGGCGTCGGTGACGACGACTTCCTCGATGTCGCGCTCGATCTGCTCGGGCTTGGAGGCGGTCGCCTTGGCCCAGTAGTAGATGCCGAGCGAGAACGCCGCGACGACCAGGATGTCCCACCACAGCGGCAGGTCACCGGTACCACCGAAGGTGCTCAGGTAGGACATCACACCGATGCCCGCCAGGTAGGGGAGCAGCCACTGCGCGGCCTTGAAGTCCAGTCGCGGCGCGTTGGGCAGGTTCTTGCGGATCGCGTACCAGGCGTACGAGCCGAGCAGCACGTAGCCGATCAGGATCGCGAAGCCCAGGCGCCACAGGGTGTCCCAGCCGGACCAGAAGATGATCAGGTTGGCGACCACGAAGGACAGCGGCGAGATGAACTTGCCGAAGGGCAGGCGGTACGGACGCTCGTGGTTCGGCAGCCGGTCGGCGAAGACGCCGTAGGCCAGCGGGGCGCCCGCGTACATCAGCACGCTCGCCGAGGTGATGAAGCTGACCAGCGTCTGCCAGCTCGGGAACGGCAGGAAGCAGATCACACCGGTCACGAACGAGACCGCGAGACCGAACCACGGCACACCGCGCTTGTCCGTCTTGGCGAACGCCTTCGGCGCGTAGCCGTTCTTGGCCAGGCCGTAGGAGATGCGGGAGGTGGCGGTGGTGTAGATCAGGCCGGTGCCGCCGGGGGAGATGATCGCGTCGGCGTACAGGACCCAGGCCAGCCAGCCCAGGCCGACCAGCGAGGCGAGACCCGCCCAGGGGCCGCTGATGCCGGCGTAGGCCAGGTGACCCCAGCCCTTCGCGAAGGAGGCGTGCGGCAGGGCGGCGATGAACACGACCTGGAGCAGGACGTAGATCACGGCGCCGATGGCGACCGAGCCGAGTGTGGCGCGCGGCAGGTCACGCTTCGGGTTGCGGCTCTCGCCCGCCAGCTGGATCGCCTGCTCGAAGCCGAGCAGCGCGAAGATGATGCCGCTGGAGCTGATCGCGGTGAGGACGCCCTTGGCGCCGAACGGCGCGAAGCCCTCGGAGGTGAAGTTGGCGGGGTGGAAGTTGCCGATCGCGATGATGAAGATCGCCGCGAGCGGGACCGCGATCTTCCACCAGGTGGCGGCGCTGTTGGTGTGGGCCAGGACGCGGACGCCGAGGAAGTTGACCGCGACGAACACGGCCATGAGGATCACCGCGACGGTGATGCCGCTGGCCGTCAGCGTGCCGTTGGCGTTCTGCAGCCCGTCGGCGAAGTGCCAGTGCTTGGCATAGCCGATCATGGCCTCGACCTCGATCGGCGCCACGGTCGCGGCCTGGAGCCAGGAGAACCAGCCGAAGGACATGCCGGCGAGGCCGCCGAAGGCGTAGTGCGGGTAGCGCGCGGTGCCGCCCGCCACGGGGAACATGCCGCCGAGCTCGGCGTGCACCAGGGCGAGCAGCACGATGGCCACCGCGCCGATCACCCACGAGATGATCGCGGCGGGGCCCGCTGCCACAACCGCCTTCTCGGCACCGAAGAGCCAGCCGGAGCCGATGATGGAGCCCACTGAGGCCCACATCAGACCGATGAGTCCGACGTCGCGGCGCAGACCACCACCGGTGTCGCTTGTGGCTACCGGTGCAGCCTGGTCGACATTCGCCATGTCAAGTGGCCTCTCAGATCGTAAACGCAGGATTAAGGAGCAAGGAGGCCACAGGCTAGGGACGCTTTCCACGTCAGCAAAAGACTGTTAACCAAAACTTGACCTGGGATCTTAGGTGTCTTGGGCGCACTCACAGTCACGGACTTGTCACAGGTCAGACGGGTTTACGAATGTCAATATTCAGCGGCCAATTGTGAGTAGAAGGAGAGATTCGCTAGCCCAGAAGGGGAATTTCGATCGCCGGGCAGCGGTCCATGACCATGTCCAGACCGGCCGTCCGGGTCCGCTCGTAGGCAGCCTCGTCCACGACGCCGAGCTGGAACCACACCGCTCGCGCGCCCTTCGCCACGGCCTCGTCGGCCACCGCACCGGCCAGCCCGCCGTTGACGAAGACGTCGACCACGTCGACGTCGAAGGGGATGTCGGCGAGGGAGGCGTACCCCTGTTCGCCGTGCACCGCCTCGGCCTGGGGGTGCAC
Organism: Streptomyces durhamensis; assembly: GCF_000725475.1. Lineage (NCBI taxonomy): Bacteria > Bacillati > Actinomycetota > Actinomycetes > Kitasatosporales > Streptomycetaceae > Streptomyces > Streptomyces durhamensis. The sequence goes on along the minus strand of NZ_JNXR01000038.1, from coordinate 50,539 downwards.
CGGCACGATCCGCTTGCCGAACCGCTGCAGCACCCGCGCCACCCCGTACGCGGCCCGGCTCCGGTTGGTGGACAGCCCGACCACCGCCCAGGTGTCGCCCAGCTGGGTCAGGATCCTGCGGATCGTCGCTTCGTCGCCGTACACGGCCGCCTCCTCGGTCTGCGGGGAACTGTTCGCCTGGGCAACAGCACCCACGCGGGTCCGGATTCCCGTCCCTTAGCCGCCACCATGTCCGGAATCGGCGCAAGGTGCCTGCGCACGGCCGCTCGCCCGCCTACGCTCGCCCCGTGCTGCGCATCCTCGACGCCCGAACCGGTGAGCCCGTCCCCGCCGCGCCCGCCCGCCGCGGCCTGACCCGGGTCGAGGCCTACGCCTCCGGCCTCGACCCGACCGCCCTGCGGGTGCTGCTCACCGCCGACCTCCTCGTGCGCGCCCTGGAACTGTCCGGCACGCCCGTCTGGACGATCCTCACCGCCCCGCACCGCCAGGCCGAACTCCGCGCAGCCGCGACCACCCTGTCCATCCGCCCCTTCGAGGACGGGCGCGATCTGGCGTCCGGCCTGGGGGAGGCGCAGGCGATCCATGTGACACCCGAGGGCGCGGACGTCCTCGGCGCCGGTCCGGTGATGCTGGTGGCGCCGGTGCAGTGGCGGGAGGGGCCGGCCGACGGCCCGGCGCCGGCCGGGACGCCCGGCAGCGGTGGGGCGGAGCCGCCGGGGGCCGCCGGCGGCACGGGACCGCGCGTCCCGGACGGTACGGTGCCGGGCGCCTCAGGGGCTGGGACCGCCCCCGGCCGCACTCCCCGGCCCGCGGCGCACCCCGCGTTCCCGGTGCTGCTCGCCGACCCCGCCGCCCTCCGGCTCGCCCTGTGCTCCGTCCCGCGCGGGGAAGCCGTCCGGCTGGACTCCGCCGTGCTGGGCGAGGCCGCCGGGCGGCTGGCGCGATGGCGGCGGGCCGTGGCCGGGTGGGCCCGGCAGCCGTCGCGGCCGGTGCCCGACGAGGTGCGGGCACGGCTGCGCGCCGCGTGGGAGGACGATCTCGACCTGCCCGGGGTGCTGGACGTGCTGCGCTCCGTCGAGAGCGCCCCTGACCTGCCCGACGGGGCCCGCTTCGAGACGTACGTCTACGCCGACCGCCTGCTGGCCCTGGACCTCGCCCGCGACCTCGGGAGCCTCGCGTGATCGCTCGGGCGGGCACGGGCCCGCTGCGCCGGCTGGTCGTGCTGCGGCACGCCAAGTCCGCCTGGCCCGACGGCGTCGAGGACCACCGCAGGCCGCTCGGGCCGCGCGGTCTGCGGGACGCCGCGGCCGCCGGGCGCGCACTCGCCGACGCCGACTGCCTGCCCGACCTGGCCCTGTGCTCCACGGCCGTACGCGCCCGCCGTACCTGGGAGCTGGCCTCCGCGGAGTGGGGCACCCCGCCGCCGGTGCGCTACGACCGGCGGCTGTACGCGGCCGGCGTGCCCGAGCTGCTGGAGGTGGTCCGCGAGGCGCCGCCCGAGGTGGAGACGCTGCTGGTGGTGGGGCACAACCCCGGGCTGGAGGAGCTGGTGCTGGAGCTGGCCGGGGACGGTCTGGACGACACGCTGGACCGGTTGCGGACGAAGTTCCCCACATCCGCGATCGCCGTCCTGTCCTGGTACGGCCCCGGCTGGCCGGCCCTCGGCCCCGGCGTGGCCCTCCTGACATCGCTCACCGTGCCGCGCGGCCGGAAGGGGTAGTGACCGGGAAGGGGTGGAGCCCGGGAAGGGGTGGCGCCCGGGAAGGGGTGGCGCCCGGAGGGGCGCGGGGGGAACCGCGCGACCGGTCACGGCGCCGGCGCGGGCGCGCGACGGCACCTCGTGGCACCTCCGTCCGGCGCTCGCCGGCAAAGCGCATACGCTGACGGGATGCAGGACGAGTACCGCACAGTGGCCCGCGCGGGCGTGCACGAGATCGAGATCAACCGCTCCCGCTTCCTGTGCGCCCTCGCCCCGGCCGCCACCGAGCAGGAGGCGCAGGACTTCGTCGCCTCCGTGCGCAAGGAGCACGCCGACGCCACCCACAACTGCTGGGCGTACGTCATCGGCGCCGACGCCTCGGTGCAGAAGGCCAGCGACGACGGCGAACCGGGCGGCACCGCAGGCGTCCCCATGCTCCAGATGCTGCTGCGCCGTGAGATGCGCTACGTCGTCGCGGTCGTCACCCGCTACTACGGAGGCGTCAAGCTCGGCGCCGGCGGACTCATCCGCGCCTACGGCGGCGCCGTCGGCGAGGCCCTCGACACCCTCGGCACGCTCACCCGGCGCCGCTTCCGGCTGGCCACGGTGACCGTCGACCACCAGCGCGCCGGCAAGGTCCAGAACGACCTGCGCGCCACCGGACGCGAGGTCCGGGACGTCCACTACGGCGAGGCCGTCACCATCGAGATCGGCCTGCCGGACGCCGATGTGGACGCCTTCCGCGCCTGGCTCGCCGATGTGACGGCGGGCACGGCGGCCTTCGAACTGGGCGGAGAAGCCTACGGAGATGCATGACATATGGCCCTAATCGGGCATATGTCCATCCATGCCGACCGGTCGTCACGGGCTGATACGGGAGTAACCGCCCGTGATGTCAGACCCGGCCGTTAGTCTCGGGGATCATGCGACTGCTGCACACGTCCGACTGGCATCTCGGCCGGGCCTTCCACCGGGTGGCCATGCTCGGGGCCCAGGCCGAGTTCATCGGTCACCTCGTCACCACCGTGCGCGAGCGCGAGGTGGACGCGGTGGTCGTGTCCGGCGACGTGTACGACCGCGCGGTGCCCCCGCTCGCCGCGGTCGAGCTCTTCGACGACGCCCTGCACCGCCTCGCGGACCTCGGCGTGCCCACGGTGATGATCTCCGGCAACCACGACTCCGCCCGCCGGCTCGGCGTCGGCGCCGGACTCATCGACCGCGCCGGCATCCACCTGCGGACCGAGCCGTCCGCCGCCGGCACCCCCGTCATGCTGGCCGACACCCACGGCGACGTCGCCTTCTACGGTCTGCCGTACCTCGAACCGGCCCTCGTGAAGGACGAGTTCGGGGTGGAGAAGGCCGGCCACGAGGCCGTCCTGGCCGCCGCCATGGACCGCGTCCGCGCCGACCTCGCCACACGAGCGCCCGGCACCCGCTCGGTCGTCCTCGCCCACGCCTTCGTCACCGGCGGCCAGGCCAGCGACAGCGAGCGGGACATCACCGTCGGCGGGGTCGCCGCCGTACCGGCAGGGGTCTTCGACGGCGCCGACTACGTGGCGCTCGGCCATCTGCACGGCTGCCAGACCCTCACCGAGCGCGTGCGCTACTCCGGCTCCCCGCTCGCCTACTCCTTCTCCGAGGCCGACCACCGCAAGAGCATGTGGCTCGTCGACCTCGGCGCCGACGGCTCGGTCGCCGCCGAGCGCGTCGACTGTCCGGTGCCGCGCCCGCTGGCCCGCATCAAGGGCGCCTTGGACGACCTCCTGGCCGATCCGGAGCTGGGCCGCCACGAGGACGCCTGGGTCGAGGCCACCCTCACCGACGCGGTCCGCCCCGCCGACCCCATGGCCCGGCTCACCGAGCGCTTCCCGCACACCCTCAGCCTGGTCTTCGCCCCCGAGCGCGCCCCGGCCGATCCCCAGGTCTCGTACGCCCGGCGCCTCGCGGGCCGCAGCGACCAGCAGATCGCCCAGGACTTCGTCGCCCATGTGCGCGGCGCCGGGCCCGACGAGCGGGAGACGGCCGTGCTGCGCGAGGCGTTCGACGCCGTCCGCGCCGACCACGCCCTGCGGGAGGTGGCCCGGTGAGGCTGCACCGGCTCGACATCACCGCCTTCGGACCCTTCGGCGGCTCGCAGAGCGTCGACTTCGACGCCCTGTCCGCCGCCGGACTGTTCCTGCTGCACGGCCCCACCGGCGCCGGGAAGACCTCCGTCCTGGACGCCGTCTGCTACGCCCTGTACGGCGCCGTCCCCGGCGCCCGGCAGAGCGGCAGCGGCCAGGGCATGAACCTGCGCAGCGACCACGCCGAGCCCCGCACCCGCACCGAGGTCCGCCTCGAACTCACCGTCGCCGGGCGCAGACTGGAGGTCACCCGGCAGCCGCCGTGGGAGCGGCCCAAGCTGCGCGGCAAGGGCACCACCGTCGACAAGGCCCAGACCTGGCTGCGCGAGTACGACGGCGCGGCCGGCGCCTGGAAGGACCTCAGCCGCTCCCACCAGGAGATCGGCACCGAGTTCGAGCAGCTCCTCGGCATGAGCCGCGAGCAGTTCTGCCAGGTCGTGCTGCTGCCCCAGGGCGACTTCGCCCGCTTCCTGCGCGCCGACGCCGAGGCCCGCGGCCGGCTGCTGGGCCGCCTCTTCGACACCCAGCGGTTCGCCGACGTGGAGAAGCGCCTCGCCGAACGCCGTCGCGCCACCGAGGCCCGCGTCCGGGAGGGCGACGCCGCCCTGCTCGCCGACGCGCACCGCATGCAGCAGGAGGCCGGCGACGCCATGGAGCTGCCCGAGCTGGCACCTGGCGATCCCGGCCTGGCCGAGGCCGTGCTCGGCGCCGCCGCCGTGGCCCGCGCCACCGCCCGGGAACGCCTGACCGTCGCCCACTGCCGTCTCACCGCCGCCGAGTCCGCCCACGCCGGAACCCGGCGCGCCCAGGAGGAGGCCCGCGAACTCGCCCGGCTGCAGAGCCGGTTCGCCGAGGCCCGGCAGCGCGCCGAGCGGCTCCACGAGCGGGCCGGCGCCCACCGCGAGGCCCAGCAGCGCATGGAGCGGGCGCGCAAGGCGGAGACCGTCGCGCCCGCGCTGGAGCTGCGCGAGGCCGCCGAGGAGGAGCACCGCAGGGCCGCACGGGCCGAGGCACGCGCGCGGGGCATGCTCCCCGACTCCTACGCCGACGCCGGCGCGGGCGGGCTCGCCTCCGCCGCCCGCCGGGTCGCCGAGGAGCTGGGCGGCCTGGACGCGGCCCGCCGCGCCGAGCGGCGGCTTACCGAGCTGGCCGAGGAGCGGTCCGGGCTGGACCGCCAGGAGCGCGCCGACGAGGACGTGCTCCGCGAGGCCGAGACCTGGCTCGCCGAGTGGGACACCACCCGCGCGGCGCTGCAGTCCCGCGTCGACTCCGCGCAGGAGGCCGCCACCCGCGCCGAACAGCTCGCCGTGCGGCGGGATCCGATGCGCGGACGCCTCGACGCGGCGCGCACCCGGGACCGGCTGGCCGCGGACCTGGAGGAGGCCCGGCAGCGCGCGGGCACCTCCGGGCAGCGCGCCCTCGACGCCCGCGCCCACTGGCTCGACCTCAAGGAACAGCGCCTGAACGGCATCGCCGCCGAGCTGGCCGCCCACCTCAGCGACGGCGAGCCCTGCGCCGTCTGCGGAGCCACCGAACACCCCGCTCCCGCCCGCAAGGTCGCCGGACATGTCGACCGTGAGAGCGAGGACCGGGCCCACCGGGCCTGGCAGCAGGCCGAGACCCGGCACGCCGAGGACGACCAGCGTCTCGGCGCCGTCCGCGAGGCCCTGGCCGCCGCCACCGCCGAGGCCGGGGACACTCCCACCGCACAACTCGAAGAGGCGGAAGCCGAGTTGGAGCGGGAGTACGCCCGAGCCCGCCGCGACGCCTCCGCGCTGCACGCCGCCCACGAGGAGCTGCGCCGCGCCGAGCAGGAGCGCGAGCAGCGCCTCACCGACCGCCAGCAGGCCGCCGTACGGGCCGCCTCCCGGCTCACCCGCCGGGACACCCTGGAGCGCGAACAGGCCCAGCTGGAGGCGGAGTTGACCAAGGCGCGCGGCACGTCCGGCAGCGTGGCCGCCCGCGCCGCACAGCTGGAGCGGCAGGCGACGCTGCTCACCGAGGCGGCCGACGCCGCGCGCACCGCCGAGGACACCGCCCAGCGCCTGAAGGACGCCGACGCGCGCCTCGCCGACGTCGCCTACCGCGCCGGCTTCGACACCCCGCAGGCCGCGGCCGACGCCCTCCTCGACCCCGCGGCCCACCGCGAGCTGCAGCACCGCCTGGACACCTGGCAGACGGAGGAGGCCGCCGTACGCGCGATGCTGGCGGAGGCCGACACGGCGCACGCCGCCCAGCAGCCGCCCGCCGACCTGGCCACGGCCGAGCACGCGGCGGCCACGGCCGAACGCCGTCTGCGTGAGGCGGCGTCCGCGCGGGACGCGGTGGCCCGCTGCCGCACCGAGCTGGACCGCCTCTCCGCGCGCGCCACCGAGGTCGTACGCCGGCTCGCCCCGCTCCGCGAGGAGTACGACCGGGTCGCCCGCCTCGCCGCCCTCACCGCGGGCACCTCCGCCGACAACGAACGCAGGATGCGCCTGGAGTCGTACGTCCTCGCCGCCCGTCTCGAACAGGTCGCCGCCGCCGCGACCGCACGGCTGCAGCGCATGTCCTCGGGCCGCTACACGCTCGTCCACTCGGACGACCGCGCCGGACGCGGTCGCAGCGGACTGGGACTGCATGTGGTCGACGCCTGGACCGGACGCGAACGCGACACCGCCACCCTGTCCGGCGGGGAGACCTTCTTCGCCTCCCTCGCCCTCGCCCTCGGCCTGGCGGACGTCGTCACCGACGAGGCCGGAGGCGTCCGGCTCGACACCCTCTTCATCGACGAGGGCTTCGGCAGCCTCGACGACCAGACCCTGGACGAGGTCCTCGACGTCCTCGACTCACTCCGGGAGCGGGACCGCAGCGTCGGCATCGTCAGTCACGTCGCCGACCTGCGCCGCCGCGTCCACGCCCAACTGGAGGTCGTCAAGGGCAGATCGGGGTCGGCGCTGCGGCAACGGGGCGTCTGACCTGGATCGTTGCCCCCGCCGTTCCGCAGCCATCCTTGATCCGCGGCGGTGCCTGCAGCCGCTGCCCGTCAGTTCACATCTCCGACCGGTGAGTTCAAGGATTTCGTACGTCCTCGGCGGTCATGGCCAGCAGGACCAGGGCATCGTGCTCGGCCGTCCTGGGCGGGGCCTGGTAGATCAGCACGCGCTGACCGTCGCCCGCGGGGGTGAGTACCTCGTTGGCGAGCGTGATCGGGCCGACCGCGGGGTGCCGGAACGCGGTCTCGCCCGCGCGCTTGACCCATACCTCGTGCCGGCGCCACAGAGCGGCGAACTCGCCGCTGGCCGAGGAGAGTTCGTCGACCAGCGCGGCGGTGCGCTCCGGCGCGCTCAGTTCGGCGGTGTGCAGGTGAGCGACGCAGTTGCGGGCCACCCGGTCCCAGTCGGCGAACAGGGTCCGCGCGGCCGCGTGCACAAAGGTGTACCGGATCGTGTTGCGCCGGCCGGGCGGCCAGTCGCTGAGCCCAGGCATCAACGCAAGGCCCTCAGGATTGGCGGCCAGCACGTCGTTGACCTCGTCGAGTACGTACGCCGGGCTGGGCCGGACCGATTCCAGCAGCAGCCGTAGGCCAGGGCCGGCCGGTCGCGGATCGGCGGGCCGGTGGCGCGGTGTCCGCCCGGCGACCCGGTCGGCGAGACCGAGCAGGTGGGCGTGCTCGTCAGCGCTGAGGCGCAGGGCCCGGGCCAACGCGCCCAGGACCGCGTCGCTGGGCGCGGTCTCCCGCCCCTGCTCGATCCGGATGTAGTAGTCCACGCTCACGCCGGCCAGCGCGGCCAGCTCCTCGCGGCGCAGCCCGGGTGTGCGCCGGGTACCCGGCCCGGTGGGCAACCCGACATCGGCCGGGCCTATCTGCCCGCGCCGGATCCGAAGGAACCTGGCCATCGCGTTCACGGCTGAGAGTCTGCCACCGGTCGAACCGCTCCTGGGTGGCCGTGGCACACCCAGGAACCCCGCGGCCTCCCCGGCGCCGGTCCGGCGGTGCAGCCTCGAACCATGACCAACGCGATCATCATCGGTGGCGGCTCCGGTATGGGCCTCGCCCTGGCCCGGACCCTGCTCGCCGAAGGCATGGATGTGACGATCGTCGGCCGATCCGCCGACCGGCTCGCGACGGCCCGGGCGCACCTGGAAGGGCCCGAGCGCGGGAAGATCAGCACCGTCACGGCCGATATGGGAAGGGAGGAGGACATAGCGGAACTGTTCGCCCAGGTGGATCGAGTGGACCACGTGGCGGTCACCGCGGCGGACGCAACCGGCGTGTACGGCCGGACCGCCGACGTCGCCACCGCGACCGCACGGTCCGTCGTCGACACCAAACTGCTCGGGGCCTGGCTGGTCGGCAAGCACGCGGCCGGGCGAGTCACCGGCTCGATCACCTACACCTCGGGCATCAACGCCTACCGTCCGAACGGGTCGAACACGATCATGGCCGCGGCCAACGGCGCGCTCGCGTCGCTGGCCTGCGGGCTGGCGATCGAACTGGCACCCGTGCGGGTCAACGTGATCTCCCCCGGCTGGGTGGACACCCCCATCTGGAACCAGCTCGGCATGGACAGACAGGCCGCCTTCGCCAAGCTGGCCGAGCAGCTCCCGGCCCGCCGCGTCGGCACCCCCGACGACATCGCCCAGGCGTTCTCGTCGGTGATGCACAACGGATTCATCACCGGAACCGTGCTGCACGTGGACGGAGGACACCGCATCACCTGATCCTGATCGGTGCGAGCGGGAGCATGGTGCCGATCACGTTCACGATGACGTCAGTGGCCCAGGGCACGCCGGGGCAGTGGTGAGGAGTAGACGACGCTGGTGGTCACCGAGCCCAGCGCGCCGATCTTCCCGGAGGTCTGCTCCAGGTGGGCCATGGACCGTGCGGCGACCTTGATGACGAAGCAGTCGTCGCCCGTCACATGGTGGGCCTCCAGGATCTCGGGCGTCGCGGCCACCAGGTCGTGGAACGGCTTGTAGTTGCCGTTCGGGTACCGCAGCCGTACGAACGCCAGGATCGGCAGTCCCAGCCGTTCGGGATCGACGACCGCGGCGTATCCCTGGATCACGCCCGCCTCCTCCAGCCGCCGGACCCGTTCGGTGACGGCACTCGGCGACATGGAGACGGCGCGCGCCAGCTCGGCGTAGCTGGCTCGTCCCTCCCGCTGGAGGACTTCGAGAATGCGCCAGTCGGTGGCGTCCGGGGAATACGCGGTCATCCCGGATGGATAGCAGGGGAATCCCCGGCACATCAAGGGGAGGGCCGTGGATCGTCCCTTCAGGAAGCGGTTCGCGGGCCATAGATTTCCAGTCATGATCACCAAGACAGACGAGAACCCCGTCCTGCGCGTCGCCCCCGCCGCGCCCGCCGAGGCCGCCGCCTACTTCCGGGCGAGCCTGGCCTTCCACGCCGACGTCTCCGACGTGGCCGCCGCGCTCGCGGCCGGCGGCGACCCCGGCTTCGTCGTCGTGGACTCCCGCTCCGCCGAGTCCTGGGACCAGGGCCACCTCCCCGGCGCGATCCACCTGCCCACCGCGCTCGTCCCCGAGCAGGCCGAGCGGCTCCTGGACAAGTCCGTGCCGGTGGTGACGTACTGCTGGGGCCCCGGCTGCAACGGCGCCACCCGCGCCGCTCTCGCCCTCGCCGAACGCGGCTACCAGGTCAAGGAGATGCTCGGCGGGTTCGAGTACTGGGCGCGCGAGGGCCTCGCGTACGAGACCTGGCAGGGGCGCGAGCAGCGCGCCGCCGACTCGCTGACCGCGCCCGCCGAAGGCGAGTGCGGCTGCTGATCGACACCGTGTAGGTTCTCTGCCCATGGCTCGATACGCGGAACCAGGCGCGCTGGAGTGGGTCGAATCGGGCGGCGGCCCGCTGATAGCCGTACCGGAGACGGTGCTGCCGTTCTGGGCGGGCGCCGACAGCGAGGAACTCGACACGGACTACGACCGGGCGTGCGAGGTCGACGGGTACGTGGGCCTGCTCCCGGTCGGCGACAGCGCGGCCCTGGTGTTCGGTGACGAACCCGCCGCCACGTCCTTCCTGCCGGACCACGCCACCTTCGTACGCTGGTCCGCCGCGAACTCCGAGGAGGAACTGCTCGCCGAAGTCCCCGCCGCCCTCGACACGGCGGCGTGGGGGAGCGAGGTGCAGTGGCGGGTGCCCGGCCCGGTGCTGCTGTTCGACTCGGCCTGGCCCGGCGGCAGCGCGGAGGGCCAGGAGCATCTGCGGATCGACCTGGCACCGGGCTCGTACGCGGTGCGCGCCGCGTACGTCCAGCCCGGGCCGGAGACCTGGGTCGGCCTGGTGCAGCTCAGGCGGCTCGGCCACTGACCGGACCGGCCACGACGGTCAACGCAGGTTGTCGAAGGCGATGTTCAGGTGCCGTGGGCCGCGGAGCACCGCGTTCTGGCGGTACGGCGGCGGGTCCTCGACCAGCCGCGGATTCTCCAGCCGCCGGGCCAGTTCGGCCAGCGCGATCTGGGTCTCCAGCCGGGCCAGCGGAGCGCCGAAGCAGCTGTGGATGCCGCTGCCGAAGCCGAGGTGCTGGATGTCCTCGCGGTCCGGGTCGAAGCGCTCGGGATCCTTGAACCGCTCCGGGTCGCGGTTGCCCGCAGCCAGCATCAGCCAGATGCGGGAGCCCTTGGGGATGGTGACCCCGCGCAGCTCGATGTCGGTGATACAGGTGCGCTGCGGCACGATCTGCACCGGGGGTTCGTAGCGCAGCAGCTCCTCCACGATCCGCACCGACAGGCCCGGGTCGTTGCGCAGCCGCTCCAGGATCTCCGGGTGGCGCAGCAACGTGAGCATGCCGTTGGTGATGAGGTTGACGGTCGTCTCGTGGCCCGCGATGAGGAGCAGCACCGCCGTGCTGAGCACTTCCATCGTCGTCATGGCGCCGTCGGGACCTCTGCTGTTCACCAGGTCGGACAGCATGTCGTCGCGTGGTTCCTTGGCGCGCTGCTCCACCAGTCCGTTGAGGTACAGGCCGAGCTGCAACCGTGCCTCCTGCGCGACCCGCTCGGACTCGGCGCTCGTCCGGGTGTCCGGGTCAAGACCGGCGACGATCGGGTCGACCCAGGCACGGAAGCGGGGCTCGTCCTCGCGCGGCACGCCGAGCAGCCGGCAGATCACCGTGACCGGGAAGGGATACGCGAACTGGTCGACCAGGTCGATCTGCCGTGTGTCCCCGAGTCCGTCGATCAGCCCGGTGACGATCTCACCCAGCTCGCCCCGCATGCTCTCGATCCGGCGCGGCCGGTGCGGTGGCCCGAAGGAGCTGTTGGCGATCCTGCGCAGCCGGTCGTGCTCCGGCGGGTCGAGCCGGATGAAGCTCGGGGGGAGCCCCGTTCCCTCCGACTGGGAGAGTTCGTCGTCACCGGCGGCGGTCTGGTTGGCGGCGTCGGAGCTGATCCGCGGGTCGTGGAGCAGGGCCTCGATGTCGTAGTACGAGCTGATGACGTAGGGGCCGTCCTCCTCGTGGAGCACCGGTGTCCGGCGGAGTTCCTCGTAGATCGGATACGGGTTGGCGCGGTTCGCGAAGTCGGTGATCTGGCGCAACATCGAGGCGTGCGGCATGACAGGTCCTTGAGACGTCGGCCTGGGCGGCGGTCAGTGGCGGGCGGGGTGGAAGAGCAGCTGCTGATCGGCCGGCGAGTAGCCGCTGAGGGTCACCATGGGGCCGTGGGTCGGCAGGGACGGGTCGGGGAAGTCGGCGTCCACCGGCTGCCGGCCCTCGGGACGCCGGTCCACCGTCGGGAACTCCACCGGGAACGGCGCACCCCGCTCGATCTGCCGCTGGTAGAACTCCAGCCACCGGGTGTTGTCGAAGGTCACGGCGGCCACCATCCGGCCCTGGTGGCCGTAGACGCCGACGAACCGGCGCTCGGCCAGCGAACCCTGCGTGATCATGATCTGGTCGCCCATGGGCGGCACACCGACCGACTTGATGTTCACGCCGAACATCGACGACCAGAAGGCGGGCATCCACAGGTGCGGGCGCCGGTCGGCGCCGTGGCAGATCATGTTGTGCGCCGCCGTCTGCGCCTGGGAGACGGCGTTGCCCCAGTGCTCCAGCGAGAGGAACTGGTAGCCGAACAGCGCGTGCGGGGAGCGTGCCACGTCACCCGCGACGAAGACGTCGTCGGTGACGATGCCCCGGAAGTCGAAGGCGCGACAGCCGGCATCACAGGCGATGCCCCGCGGTCCCGCACCCAGCCCCGAGCCGGTCAGCCATTCGGTGTTGCGCACCGACCCCAGCGAGACGACCACGACATCCGCCTCGACGGAGCTCTCGTCGGACAGATGCACCGCCCGCACCCGGCCGGCCGAGTCGCCCTCCAGCCCCGTCACCGTGACGCGGGTGCGCAGATCCACCCCGTTCTCGGTCTGCAGGTCGGCCGCGACCGCACCGATCACCCCGCCGAGGGCGCCCACCAGCGGAGCACCGGCACGCTCCGCCACGGTGACGGGCAGGCCCATCTCCCGGCAGGCCGACGCGACCTCGGAACCGGCGAAACCCGCGCCGATGATGAACACCCGGCGCGGCCCCGCCTTCAGCCGCTGGTACAGGTCGGCGGCGTCGTCCCGGGTCCGCAGCAGGCAGACGCCGCCCAGCCGGGCCTCGTCCTCCTTGGGCCAGGGCCGGGCGCGGACGCCGGTCGCGATGAGCAGCCGGTCGTACTCCACCTCGTCCCCGTCGGCCAGCCGGACCCGCTTGGCCGTCAGGTCCAGACCCGTCGCCGGGACACCGAGCCGCCACTTGGCGTCGATCTCCCGGCGGTGCGGCAGCTCGGTGTGGCGCGGGGACGCCATGCCCAGCAGGACGGACTTGGACAGCGGCGGCCGGTCGTACGGCTCGTACGGCTCGTCACCGATCAGGGTCAGTTCGCCGGTGAAGCCCTCGGCGCGCAGCGTCTCGGCGGCCCGCAGACCCGCCAGCGAGGCACCGACGATGACGATACGGCCTTCGCGCCTGAGCCAGTCGACGTGGTCAGCGGGCATCGGACGCCTCCCGGGCGTCTCCCGTGTCGTCCAGCCCGTCCGCCGTGATCGCCTGCACCGGGCAGGCGGCGACGGCGCGGGCCAGCCGCTCCCGCTGCTCCTCGGGCGCGTGCGGGTTGTAGACGAGTGACTCCTCGCCGTGCATGGCGAAGACATCGGGAGCGAGGAACGCGCACTGGGCGTACCCCTGGCATTTGTTGAGATCGACGACGAGCCTCATCGACGCTCCGCCCTTCCGGTGGCCAGGTCCGGTGGCGCCGGCCGGGGGCGCGGCATTCCCGGACGGCGGTCATGTCCCGTCTGCCAGCATGAGCGGGGTGGGGCAACATCGCCCGTCGGGAAGCCCCATTCGGGCTGCCGGACGTCCGCGGCACGCCCGCCACCGGGAACCGGCCGTTCAGGGGTGTTCCGCGGTGCGGGTCCCGGCGCGACCGCGGGCCAGGATGATGTACACGCTGAGCACCAGTGACCACGCGGGGAAGACCAGTTCCGCCCAGCGCACGCTGGACGCGACGAAGAGCAGCGTGAGGGCGGCCAGGAAGCCAAGGGCCGAGAGCCAGCGGGGCAGGACGCCCAGGCGCCGGCCGATCACCGACATGGAGCAGACGAAGACGGCCGCCATCCGCGTGGCGTACGCCATCAGCGTGTACGCGAGATGACGGCCGAAGTCCCAGGTGGGCAGCTGCGGGGCGGTGCCGGTGGGGTGTCCGACGGAGAGGACGGCCGCCGCGGCCGCGGCGGCGCCGAACATCGTGGCGGTGTAGACGAGTCCGCTGCCGAGGAAGACGGTGGCGAGGAACTTGTCCTCGACCGCGCCGACGTGCGCCCGCACCGCGCCGACGAACCACAGGAAGAAGATGCCGGCGAACGGCACGAGCGCGAGGGCCGTCCGCAGCGCCTTCCGCTGAGCGGAGTCCGTGAATCCCGGGATGCCGGCCGCGGCGGCGCCTTCGGGGATGCCCAGCCGTACGAGGACGATCGCCGCCGCGAGCAGCAGTGCGAACACCACGCCCGCGAGGCCGGCGGCCCGGGGTGTCTCCAGCGCCTGCTGCCCGTGCTGCTTCATGCCGGCCCGCCTCCTCCGCATCGCCTCCGGCACCAGCTAGCCGCCACCCGGTCACCTGCGCCACCGGGGACGGCCGGACGGCCGAACGGGTCCGGCACGGCCTGCACTTCCGGCGCGAGGCGGGGACCGGCGCTGTCGGCCGTGCTCACCCGTCCCGCCCTGTGGGACGACTGCCCACGGCGGTGAGGGCGTGCCGCGGGCGGGCGGTCTGTGGGTGGCGAGTCCCTGGCGGTGGTTCGGGCTCGTGCCCACCTGTCGCGGTGCGCGGGGGCGACCGCCCACGGTGGTACGGCCGTGCCGCGGGGTGGGTGTGGTCTGCGGGTGGCGAGTCGCGGCGGGGGAGTCCGCGGGCTCCCCGATGGCCCCGGGCCGCCTGGGTCGGTGGCCGGGGCCGGCGAAGGCGGCTGGGGCATCGGGGAGGCCGGCCGCTCCGAAGACCGCTTCGGAGGCCGACGCGGGGCGGTCAGAGCCGGGACAGCTCGTCCACCAGGTCGTCCAGCCCCAGCGAACCCTGCGACAGCGCCGCCATGTGCCAGGCCTTCAGGTCGAACGCGTCGCCGTGCCGCTCCCGCGCCTTCTCCCGGCCCAGCAGCCACGCCCGCTCACCGAGCTTGTAGCCGATCGCCTGGCCCGGGATCGTCAGATACCGGGTCAGCTCGCTCTCCACGAAGTCCGCGGGCCGGCTGCTGTGCGCGCCGAAGAACTCCTGCGCCAGCTCGGGCGTCCACCGCTCACCGGGGTGGAACGGCGAGTCGGCGGGGATCTCCAGCTCCAGATGCATGCCGATGTCCACGATCACCCGGGCCGCCCGCATCATCTGCGCGTCCAGGTAGCCGAGCCGCTCCTCGGGGTCCGTGAGGTAGCCCAGCTCGTCCATCAGCCGCTCCGCGTACAGCGCCCAGCCCTCGGCGTTGGCGCTGACCCCGCCGATCGTCGCCTGGTAGCGGGACAGGTTCTCCGCGACGTGCGCCCACTGGGCGAGCTGCAGGTGGTGGCCGGGCACCCCCTCGTGATACCAGGTCGACACCAGGTCGTAGACCGGGAAGCGGGTCTGGCCCATCGTGGGCAGCCAGGTGCGGCCGGGCCGCGAGAAGTCCTCCGACGGAGCCGTGTAGTAGGGGGCCGCCGCACCGCCGGGCGGGGCGATGCACGACTCCACCTTCCGCACCCGCTCGGCCAGTTCGAAGTGCGTGCCGTCCAGGTTCTCGATGGCCCGGTCCATCAGGCCCTGCAGCCACTCCCGGACCTCGTCCACGCCGTCGATGTGCCGGCCGTGCTCGTCGAGGTGCGCGAGCGCCACCCACGGCGTCCTGGCGCCGGGCAGGATCTTCTCGGCCTCCTGCTTCATCTCGCCGAGGATCCGGTGGAACTCCGACCAGCCGTACGCGTACGCCTCGTCCAGATCGAGATCGGTGCCGTTGAAGTAGCGGGACCAGCGTGCGTACCGCTCGCGGCCCACCGTGTTCGGAGCACCCTCGATCGCCGGCGCGTACACGTCTCGCAACCAGTCCCGCAGCTCCACCAGGGCGCCGGTCGCCGCGCCGGCCGCCTCGTCCAGCTCGGCGCGCAGCGCCTCGGGCCCCGCGGCGGCGAAGTCCTCGTACCAGCCGCGGCCCTTGCCGTCGGTGTCCGTCCACTCGGTGAGCTGCTCGATGTACGTCGCGGTCGGCCGGGGGGCGGCGTACAGCTTGCGGTCCAGGCCCAGTTGCAGCGACTCGCGGTAGCCCGCGAGCGTGCCCGGCACCGCGCGCAGCCGCTCGGCGATCGCCGCCCAGTCCTCCTCCGTCCGTGCCGGGGTGATCGTGAAGACGTCCCGCACCGAGTGGCCCGGCGTGCTCATGTTGCCGACCGCACGCAAGTGCTCGTCCGCCTCGAACACGGCGAGTTCGGCGGTCAGCCGCTCCCGCAGCAGCCGTCCGCAGCGCCGCTCCACATCGCTGTCCGCACCGGGCTGCCGCTCCGCCTCGTCGAGCTTCGCGAGGGTGGCCCGGGCCAGCTCCGCGAGTGCCGCCGCGCCCGCGGGCGAGTAGTCGGGCAGCCGGCGCGAACTCTCCGTCACACCGAGGTAGGTACCGGTCACCGGGTCGAGCGCGATCAGGTCGTCCACGTACGCGTCGGCCACCTCACGGGGCAGCGGGCTCTTGGTCTCAGACATGCGGCCCATCCTCGTACGCGGAGGATCATCGCGTCACCCACGTTCCGGGGATTCAGCTCTGGGCGTGGCCGGGAGGCAGCAGCGGTCCGCACTCCCACTGCTGGAAGATCAACCGGGTCTCCACCCGGGCCACCTCGCGCCGTGCCGTGAACTCGTCGAGCACCAGCCGCTGGAGATCCGCCGGGTCCGCGACGGCCACATGCACCAGATAGTCGTCCGGCCCGGTCAGATGGAACACCGACCGCGCCTCCGGCAGCGCCCGGATCCGCTCCACGAACGGACCCACCAGCTCCCGCCGGTGCGGCCGTACCTGTACCGACAGCAGCGCCTGGAGCCCGCGTCCGAGTTTGGCCGGATCGAGTCGCAGCTGATGACCGAGGATCACGCCCGAGCGGCGCAGCCGGGTCACCCGGTCCAGGCAGGTCGACGGCGCCAGGCCCACCTGCGCGGCCAGGTCACGGTAGGTGGTCCGGGCGTCGTTCTGCAGCAGCCGCAGCAGATGGAGGTCCACCGGATCCAGTACGACAGATTCGGCCATTGGCCGAACGTAGCACGGTGTTCGATTTCAGTGAACCGTTCGATGTTCACCCTTCCGCCCATGGACACAGCGAGCACCGGTGCCTACGACGGCGTACGCACCGCATCCAGAGCCCTTGCCACCGAGGCCGTGCACGCCGGCCGCGACGATCTTCCCCGCCAGGGCCTGCACGCCCCGCCGATCGACCTGTCCACCACCTACCCCTCCTACGACAGCCGCAGCGAGGCCGCCCGTATCGACGCCTTCGCCACGGACGGCGCCGACCCGGTCGGACCGCCGGTCTACGGCCGGCTCGGCAACCCGACCGTCGCCCGCTTCGAGACCGCGCTGGCCCGGCTGGAGGGCACCGAGTCCGCGGTCGCCTTCGCCAGCGGCATGGCGGCGCTCAGCGCGGTCCTGCTCGCCCGGTCCGCCATGGGGCTGCGCCATGTGGTCGCCGTACGACCGCTGTACGGCTGCAGCGACCATCTGCTGACCGCCGGGCTGCTCGGTACGGAGGTCACCTGGACCGACCCGGCCGGCATCACCGCGGCGCTCCGCCCGGACACCGGTCTGGTGATGGTCGAGTCCCCGGCCAACCCGACCCTCGCCGAACTCGACCTGCGGGCCATCGCCCACGCCTGTGGCTCGGTCCCGCTGCTCGCCGACAACACCTTCGCCACGCCCGTGCTGCAACGTCCGGCCGAGCACGGCGCCCGGCTGGTGCTGCACAGCGCCACCAAGTACCTCGGCGGCCACGGCGATGTGCTGGCCGGCGTGGTGGCCTGCGACGAGGAGTTCGCGGGCCGGCTGCGGCAGATACGGTTCGCCACGGGTGGAGTGCTGCATCCGCTGGCCGGCTATCTGCTGCTGAGGGGTCTGTCCACGCTCCCGGTCCGGGTGCGCGCCGCCTCCGCGAACGCCGCCGAACTGGCCCGTCGCCTCGCCGCCGATCCGCGCGTGGCCCGCGTCCGCTACCCCCGGCTGGGCGGCGCGATGATCGCCTTCGAGGTGCACGGCGACCCGCACGAGGTGATCTCCCGGGTCCGGCTCGTCACCCCGGCGGTGAGCCTCGGCAGCGTCGACACGCTCATCCAGCACCCCGCCTCCATCAGCCACCGCATCGTCGACGCCGACGACCGGCGGGGCGCGGGCGTGAGCGACCGGCTGCTGCGGCTGTCGGTGGGGCTGGAGGACGTCGACGACCTGTGGGCGGACCTCGACCAGGCGTTGGGGGAGCCTGTCCGGATGCCGGTTCCGCTACGGGAGGCGGTGCGCTGAGCGGCGGCGGCCGGTGGTGGCCGTAGCGGACGGTGGTGGGCTCGGCGGGGTTCGGCGGGGTTCGGAGTCGCCGGGGCGCCACCGTCGTGGCTGGGCGCCGGCGCGGCGGGTCCGCCGTGCGGCGGCTTCGGCGGCCGGCCGGCCCGGCCTCGGGTACCGGCCTCGGTAGGGCCGCCGGGCCGGCGCCCGCAGGGGCACGCCGGCCCCGGCCGGCCGTGTGTCAGCCGCGCCTGGCCGGGTCGCCGGCGTGGCGCACAACGGTGCCGTACGGCGAGCGCCGTGCGACCGGTGTGGCGTCCAGGCGGGCCGTGATGACCAGCGTGCCCTCCTCGATCTGGTAGTCCAGGGGCAGCCCGAGGCCGCGCATCGCGGTGACCATGCCGGTGTTGGACGCCTGCGTCACCGCGTACACGCTCTCGCAGCCGGCCTCCACGGCCATCGCCACCAGCCGGTCCAGCAGCTCGCCGCCGATACCGCGCTGCTGCCAGTCGTCCTCGATCAGCAGCGCGACCTCGGTCTCGTCGCCGTCCCACAGCAGATGTCCGAGGCCGACGATCCGGCCGGAGGTGGTCTGCGCGGCCAGCGTGCGGCCGAAGCGGGGGCTGAGCAGGTGCTTCAGATAGCGGTCCGCGTCGCCGACCGGGCCGTGGTAGCGCATGCCGAGGGTGCGCGGCGAGCACCGCTCGTGCATCGCCTTCGCGGCGGCGAGGTCCGAGGTGTCGACCCGGCGTACGGTGATGTCCTTGCCCTCGGGCAGCGTCAGCACGTCCTTGCCGTGCGGGATCCGCGGACCCAGCCGGCTGTCCAGCTCCACCAGCGCCCGGACCCGCGCGAACTCGGTCGGTGTGAACGGCAGATACGGCCGCTCGACGGTGAGCACTCCGCCCTCCGGCGCCGGCAGCCGCATCACGGTGTCCTCCAGCACGCCCTCGGCCGGCACCGGCTCCGGTCCCCGGCCCCCGCCGACCGGTGTCCCGGGCAGCGAGCGGATCGTGCACCGCCCCAGCAACTGGCGTAGCGCCAGCGGCAGTTCGGCGGCGTCCAGCGCGGTGCGCGCGGCCAGGCCGAGTACCCGGGTGGGGGCGTCGACGAGGTCGTGGGCGTCGGCCCGCTCGATCCAGGTGGACGCGCCGCCGGCCAGCGAGACCGCCCGGGTGATCTCCGCCGCCGCCAGCGCGCCCGGCGCCCGCAGCAGGAACTCGTCCACGGTGCCCTCGGCGAGCGGGTGTGCCTGGAGGCTCAGGATGTCCACGTGCCGCTCGGCCATCGCCGTGCACAGCGCCGCGAGCGAGCCCGGCTCGTCCTTCACCGTCGTCCGCATCCGCCACAGCGCACGGGTGCCCGTCACGTCGTGCGCGGGGGTGCCCTCCCGGTCGGCGGGCCCGGCCGGCCGGGCCTCGGGGGCCGGCCGGGCGCCGGTATCGTCGGCCGGCGGTGCGTGTCCGTGGCGCCGTGCCCACCACGTGTGGAAGCCCGCCGTCGCGGCCAGTACCAGCGCCGAGATCACCAGCAGCGTGGGACCGTCGGGACCGTGCCCGATCAGGTTCGCCACCGCGTCGGCGACGGCGACGGCGGTGAACAGGGCGGCGAGCTCGACGAGGTCCCGCCGCCAGTGGTGTACGGGGCGTCCGTGCTTCGCCCGGGTCACATTCGACATGTCTCCAGTCATGCAGCCACTGTGAAGGAAGGGTGTTGCGTGATCACGAACGGTTTGTGACCGATGGGTAAAGCATGCTCCGTCCCTTTTGCTGCGCTTTCCGTGGTCGGGTCGCCGCGCCCCGGCACGGGAACCGCCCGCGCTACTGCCCCACCCGGCCCGGCTGGAGCGTCCGCGTGAACAGCACGGTGCCGTCGTACTCGCGCAGCCGGACCGTCAGTTCGCCGCTGCCGCCGTCGATGTCGACCTCGCCGAAGAACTGGTACCCCTCGGCCGGAGACACGTTCGAGGTGGTGGGCGCCTTGACGAACACCCGGTCCGGGCCGAAGGTGCCGTCCAGCGCGTTGGCCGGGAAGGCGCCGGCGTTGAGCGGGCCGGAGACGAACTCCCAGAACGGCTCGAAGTCCTTGAACGCGGCCCGCGACGGGTCGTAGTGCTGGGCCGAGGTGTGGTGCACGTCGGCCGTCAGCCACACCGTGCCGGTGATCCGCCGGTGCTTGATGAAGCGCAGCAGCTCGGCGATCTGCAGTTCGCGGCCGAGCGGAGCGCCCGGGTCGCCCTGGGCGACCGCCTCGAAGTCCGGCTTGCCCTCGACCGGGTCGGGCACGACCAGGCCGAGCGGCATGTCGTTGGCGATCACCTTCCACACCGCGCGGGACTTCGCCAGCTCTCGCTTGAGCCACTCCAGCTGCTCGCGGCCGAGGATGCCGACCGGGTCCGTGGTCTGGTCGTCGGGCGAGTTGGCGTTGCGGTACGTCCGCATGTCGAGCACGAACACGTCCAGCAGCGGGCCGTGGTGGACGGCGCGGTAGATCCGGCCGTCGGGGCGGCCGCTGATCGTGGAGACCGGGAAGTACTCCGAGAACGCCTGTCGCGAGCGCAGCGCCAGATCGTCGAGCCTCGTGCCCGCCGGGTAGGGGGTGCCGGTGCCGATGACCTCGCCCGGGTACCAGTTGTTGCGGACCTCGTGGTCGTCCCACTGGATGATGTTCGGCACCTGGGCGTTGAACCGGCGCAGCGCCGAGTCCAGCAGGTTGTAGCGGAAGTTGCCCCGGTAGTCGTCCAGGCTGATCGCGACGTGCGACTTCTCCTCGGTGGTGAGGCTCCGGTAGACGCTGCCGTCGGGCAGGGTGGCGGTGGCCGCGATCGGACCGTCGGCGTAGATGTTGTCGCCGCTGCACAGGAAGAAGTCCGGGTCGGCCTTCGCCATGGCGTCGAAGATCCGGTAACCGCCTATCGACTCGTTGATGCCCCAGCCCTGTCCGGCCAGGTCGCCGGACCACACGAAGCGCACGCCCTGGCGCCGCTTCGCGGGCGCGGTACGGAAGGTGCCGGTCACCGGCTCGCCCGTGCGGCGCGGGTCGTCCGGGTCGGCGAGCAGCACGCGGTAGTGGATCTGCTCGCCCGACGGCAGGCCGCGCAGCCGCGTGGTGCCGGTGAAGTCCGTGCCGTAACCCAGCAGCGGGCCGTGCCATCGGCGCGGGTTGCGGAACGACTCGGTGGCCGAGGTCTCCACGATCATCCGGGCCGGCCGGTCGGAACGCACCCACACCAGCCCGGAGTCGGTGGTCACGTCGCCGGCCTGTACGCCCCAGCCCGCCTGGGGCCGCCCGGAGCGGGCGAACGCCGGGGCCGCGCCGAGGCCGGCCGGCAGGGTGAGTGCCGCCGACGCGGCGAGGGAGCCGCGCAGAACGCTGCGGCGGCCGGGGAACGGACGGTCTGACATGGCTGCGCCTCCAAGGACGGGATCCGGCCGGTGTGCAGAGCCACACCTACGGGGACGCTGCGGCGCGCGCGGAAACCCCGAGTGAACAACGGGCCGTGGGGCGGTGTCACCGACCGCTGAGCCGCGGTCCCGGACGGTCCGTCAGCCGGCTGCGCGGTACGCGTCCCACGGACGGCCGCTGTTCGGATCCGCTCGCACGCGCGCGTACGGGCGGGAGCCGGGCTGCGAGGGCGTGGCGCGCGGCGCGCGGCGTGCCGCGTGCGGCGAGTCCGGGTCCGGGTCCGGGTTCGGGGTTCAGTTCGGGTCTCGGGTGGGATCCGGGTGCGGGGTGGGATCCGGATCCGGTTCGGGTCCGGTCGGGGTCGGATCAGGGTCCGGGTCGGGGTGTGGGGTCGGATCCGGGTTCGGGTCCGGTCGGGGGTCGGCTCCGGGTCCGGTCCGGGGGTCGGATCAGGGTCCGGTTCGGGTTCGGGGTCGGATCCGGGAGCGGGTCCGGTCCGGCGGGAGGTGCGTCGCCCTCCGCGGGTACGCGCGCGTAGGGGGCGTACCCGGCCCTCGGCCTCTGCGAGGGCTCGGCGCCGATGCCGCTTTGGGCGCCTTCAGCGCAGACCGGCCAACGTCGGCCGGTCCCGGCCCGGTTCCGGACGCGGGCCGGGCGGCTGCCTGGCGTCCGTCGGCCCGTTCAGCGGCTGCCGTCCAGGATGACCCGCGCGACCAGCGCCGGGTCGTCGTTCATCGGACAGTGCCCGCAGCCCGGCAGCCGCACCAGCCGGGCGTGCGGGATCAGCTGCTTGGCCCGCACGCCCTGCCGGCGGACGAGGAGCCGGTCCTGGGTGCCCCAGGCCACCGTGACCGGCAGGCCCGGCAGCGCGTCGGTGAACTGCACCGTGCCGCCCGCCCGCAGCGTCGCGTCGAACCCGGTGGCGCCCACCAGCGCGAGCGTCTCGGCGACCACGGCCTCGGGGGCGCGGCGCGCGGGGCGGGCGTAGATCGTGCTCGTCAGCGCGGTACGGCCGGCCGCGCTGCGCGAGAGACGCTCCACCAGCGGCAGCGGGAGCCGTTGGGCGATGCCGCGCATCGCGAGCAGGACCGCGAAGGCGTACCGCCGCTCGGCCTGCGTCCAGAACCCGGCCGGGGAAAGGGCCGTGACGGAGCGCACCAGCTTCTCCCGGCCCAGCTCCAGGGCGAGCAGCCCGCCCAGCGAGTTGCCGGCGATGTGCGGACGGTCCAGCTCCAGCGTCTCGAACAGGGCGCCGAGCACGGAGTTGGTGGTCGGCAGGTCGTAGGCGAGGCCGTCCGGCAGGCCCGGGGACGCGCCGAAGCCCGGCAGGTCGACGGCGATCACGTCGCGTTCGGTGGCGAGGATGTCCACGACCGGGTCCCAGGCCTGCCGGTGATGGCCGATGCCGTGCAGCAGGACGAGCGGTTCACCGCGTCCCACGCGCGCGTAGGACACGGCCACGTCCTTCGGGCCATGCGGGGTGGGGACCTTGAAGGAGACGGTGGCGGACATGGGGTGCTCCTCGTCTGGGTGCTGACGGACGCCGTAGACAGCTTGTCAGCAATTACTACCGGCCGGTAGCCCCCGAGGGGGCGTGCCGGGCTCCAGCGGTGGTCAACCGGACCGGCGCACCTCGATGTTGAAGTCCGCGGTCCCGAACTGCCGCATCATGGTCAGCCACAGCGGCAGATACATCTCCGTCGCCCGCGCGGCGCGGATCCCGCCCAGGTCCAGCACCCGCTCCGCCGGCCAGCCGAACTCCACGAGCAGGTCCGTCACCTGCTGCTTGGCCCGGGCGTCCTCCCCGCACACGAACAGGTGGTGCGCGCCCGGCACCCGCCCCGGATCCACCATCACCTGACAGTTGACCGTGTTCAAGGTCTTCACCACGCGTGTGTGCGGGAAGGCCCGCTGGATCTGCTCGCCGACGCTGTCCGACTCCACCGGGTCCAGACGCGCCTGGCCGTCCTCGAAGGCCAGGGGGTTGGAGACGTCCACCACGACCTTGCCGTCGAGGTGCTCCGCGCCGGCCGCCCGCAGGGCGTCGAGCGCCACCCGGCCGCCCACCGCGTTGATGACCACCTCGGCCGCCGCGGCCGCTTCCGCGAAGGTGCCCGCGCGGGCCCGCTCCGCCGCGGCCGTGGCCCACTCCAGCGCCACCGGGTTGTCCTTGACGCGCGAGCCGAGGGTCACCTCGTGTCCCAGCTCCACGAGCCTGCCGCCCAGCGTGCGCCCCACCTCGCCCGTGCCCAGCACCGCGTACCGCATCGGCCACCTCCAGGTCACCGGCCGCCGGCCCCCGGCGGTCCGCGGTCATTGTGATCCGCACCGCTGCCGGACGGGCCGATTCCGGGTGGACACGCCCCGCGCGTGTCGGATGGGATGGAGCGGTGACCGCCGACACCGCGACCGACCTCTTCGAAGCGCACCGCCCCCTGCTCACGGGGGTCGCCTACCGCATGCTCGGCCGGGTGGCCGACGCCGAGGACGTGGTCCAGGACGCCTGGCTGCGCTGGTCCCGTGCCGACCGCGCGGCGGTCCGCGAGCCCCGTGCCTACCTGGTGCGCGTCACCACCCGCCTGGCGATCGACCGGCTGCGCCAGGTGCAGGCACGCGGCGAGGCGTACGTCGGGCCGTGGCTGCCGGAGCCGTACCTCACCGAGTTCGGCGACGCCGTCCCGGACGCGGCGGACCATGCCGTGCTCTCCGACAGCGTCTCCCTCGCCGTGCTGGTCGTCCTGGAGTCGCTGTCCCCGCTGGAGCGGGCCGTCTTCGTGCTCAGGGAGGCCTTCGGCTACCCGTACGCCGAGATCGCCGCCCTGCTCGACCGCGCCGAGCCGGCGGTACGGCAACTCGCCGGGCGGGCGCGCCGGCACGTCGACGAACGGCGGCCGCGCTACGAGGTCGACCCCGTCCAGCGACGGGAGCTGACCGAACGGTTCCTCGCCGCCGCGGCGGGCGGTGACCTGGACGGGCTCATGACCCTGCTGGCCCCGGACGTGCGGCTGGTCGGCGACAGCGGCGGCAAGGCCAAGGCGCCGCTCAGGATCCTGCAGACCGCCGACAAGGTCGGCCGTTTCCTCCTCGGTGTCGCGCAGCAGCCCTGGGTGGACCCCTCCTACCGCTTCCTGGAGACCAACGGCGGCCCCGCGCTGCTGCTCCTGTCCGGCGGCAAGCCCGAAAGTCTCGTCCAGCTGGACGTCGCCGACGGCCGCGTCACGACCGTGTACGTCGTCCGCAACCCCGACAAGCTGCGGCACCTCGCCGACAGCTGAACCCCGCACGCCCGCGAGCCCCCGTCCTGCGACGGGGGCTTTGCCGCCGTGTCACACACACCGGCGCGTGCGAACGCCTCATGAACGCTCCGCGGCAGGGCGGCTGAGAGGTGCCCAAGGGATCGAGGATTGGTCTTGACCAAGCATGAAGGCCGCCCTATGGTCGCAGAGAAGTGCAACAACCTTTAATAAACAAGGGCGCGAAAAACCGCCGGACCACGGCTCTTGCGGAGGACAGGGTGGGGACCACGCAGCTGGAATCGGTGCCGGAACCGAAGTACTGGCATCTCAAGACCGTGCTCAGCGAGGCACTGGACTCGGAGTTCTCGGTCGGCGAGATCCTGCCCAACGAGCGCGACCTCGCCGCCCGCTTCGGCGTGGCCCGCGCCACGCTCCGCCAGGCCCTCGAACAGCTGGAGCTGGAGGGCCGGCTGCAGCGCCGCCGCGGCGTCGGCACGACCGTCGCGCCCCCGCGCGTGGGCGTGGCCGTCGGCACCGAGCGGCACATCTGGCCGGGCGCCGCCTCGGACGCCTGGCAGCCCGTCGACTGCGAGCAGGCGGTGCCGCCCGCGGCCGTCGCCACCGCCCTGGAGACCGGCGCGGACGAACTCGTCCACACCGTGCGCCGCTCCCGGATGTCCCACGGCCAGCCGGTCGCCGCCGAACTCCTCTACGTCCCGGCGGCCTCGGTGCCCGACCTCACGGCGATCGACGCCCCCTCCGGCCCGGCACGCGCGCGTGCGGTGCTGCGTGAACTCCAGCACCTGACGCTCGACGGCCAGGACCGCGCCGTCGAACTGGGCTCCGCCCGCGCGGACGATGCCAAGGAACTCGACCGGCTCCCCGGCTCACCGGTCCTCGTCGTCACCACCCGCTTCTACGCCGGGGGACGCACCGCCGCCCTCTCCGTGGCGACCTACCGCGCCGACACCTGCCGGCTGACCTTCGGCGACTCACCGGACGTCGAGATACACCATGACCCGGAGCGCCAGGCTTCCTGACCTCCGGACACCTCCGAATCGACGGACGGGTCTGACGCCCCAGGGGCGCCCAGGGGCGCGAGACCGTGCCGACATACGGCTCCGCCCCGCGGGCGCCCCCGGCCTCACAGCGCCGCGCCGCTGCGACGACTTCGCCCGGTAGCCGCCGGTCTGCCGTGTCTTTGGGTGTCCGGACATCACCGGGCGGGTCTGACGCCCCAGGGACGCGGAACCCTGTCGATATACGGATCCGCCGAACGGACGGTGCCGTGCCGGTGCTTCCACCGCAGGCGCCGGTCTCGCGGGTCTCCGGGCCCCGGGGTAGGCCGCTGACGCCCCAGGAGCGCGGAGCCGCACCGGCAGGGGGCGGGCTCAGCGCCGCGTCACCGTGCCGTCGACGGCGAACAGCTGGTCCTCGACGTGGTCCAGGGCCAGGCGCAGCGCCCCCGTCGCCACGGCCGCCTCACCCAGCAGGGACAACGCCACCTGAGGCGGCCGCAGGCAGTAGCGGGCCAGTTCGCGGCGCAGCGGCTCCAGGACGCCGTCGAGGCCGGCCGCCCAGCCGCCGATCACGACCAGCTGCGGATCGAGCGCCAGCACCAGCGCGGCCACGTCGTGCACGAGCCGCTGGATGAACCGTTCCACGGCCGCCCGCGCCCGCTGGTCGCCCTCACGGGCCAGCGCGAACACCTCGGCGACCGCCTGCTCGTCCAGCGGGTGCAGCGGCTCGTCCGTGGTGGACAGCAGCGTCTCCGGGGTCGCCTCCCGGCCCAGCAGATGCAGCGCGCCGATCTCCCCGGCCGCACCGCCGTAGCCGCGGTGCAGCCGACCGCCGATCAGCGAACCCGCGCCCGGGCTCAGCCCGGCCAGCACGAACACCACGTCGTCCGACTCGGCCGCCGCGCCCTTCCAGTGCTCGGCGACGACGGCCGCGTTGGCGTCGTTCTCCACCAGCACCGGGCACGGGAAGGAACGGCCGAGCCGCTCACCCAGCCGCAGGCCCGTCCACTGCGGCAGCGCCGTGCCCAGGCGTACCGTGCCGTCGGCCTCCACGATCCCCGGCGTGCCCACGCCCACGGCCCGCAGCGAGTCGCGCGCGACCCCGGCCCGCCGCAGCAGCTCGGCGACCGTGCCGCGCAGCCGTTCGAGCCGCTCGTCCGCCGCGGCCGTCTCGTCGACCTCCTCGGCCTGCGCGCCCAGCACCCGGCCGTCCAGGTCGGACAGCAGCGCGGCGACCCGGTGCGGCCCGATCTCCAGGCCCAGCAGATGCCCCGCCTCGGCCCGGAACCGGAACCGGCGCGCGGGCCGCCCCTGTCGGCGCGCGATGCCCTCGTCGGCGGCCTTCTCCACGACGAGCCCGGCCTCGATGAGCCCTTCGACGACACCTTCCACCGTCGGCCGGGACAGTCCGGTGACCCGGGTGATCTCGGTGAGCGTCGCGCAGTCCGTGGCACGCAGCGCGTGCAGCACCACCGCGGAATTGATCCTTCGCAGCAGCGAGGGATCGCCGCCGGTCAGCTGCCCCACCGTCCGTCCTTCCAGCTCGCGCGCGTGTTGGCCGGATCGTACTCGGCCCGGCGCACCCCGGCGAGTGCCGGGTTCCGCATCAGCAGCGGCACCGCCGCTCTCAGCGCGGCTCGACGAACCCCGACTCGTAGGCCGTGATCACCGCCTGGGTGCGGTCGCGCGCGCCGAGCTTGGCCAGCACGGCGCTCACATGCGTCTTGACCGTCTCCCCGCCCACGACCAGCCGTGCGGCGATCTCCGCGTTCGACAGCCCCCGCGTCATGAGCCGCAGCACCTCCGCCTCCCGCTCCGTCAGCCGGGCCCGCTCCAGCGTGGCACGCGCCGGCCGGTCGCCGTCGCCGTACCGGGCGGCGAGGCGCCGTACCGAAGCCGGGAACAGCAACGACCCGCCTTCCGCGACCAGCCGTACGGCGTGCACGATCTCGGCCGGGCGGGCCCGCTTCAGCAGGAACCCGGCGGCGCCCGCGCGCAGGGCCTCGTACACGTACTCGTCGTCCTCGAACGTCGTCACCACGAGGATCTTCGGCGGCTCGGCCACCGTACGCAGCACCACGCGCGTGGCCTCGATGCCGTCCAGCAGCGGCATGCGGACGTCCATGGCGACGACGTCCGGCCGCAGTTGCCGCACCAGCGGGACGACCGCGGCCCCGTCGGCGGCCTCGCCCACCACCTCGATGTCGGGCTGCGCCTCCAGCACGGCCCGCAGACCCGCGCGGACCAGGGGTTCGTCGTCGACGAGAAGTACGGTGACCGGCATCCGGCCAGCCTAGGTCAGGTGATCGGCAGCTCCGCGCGCACCTGCCAGTCGCCCTCGTCAGGGCCGGTCCGGGCGCTGCCCCCGAGCAGCGCGGCCCGCTCCCGTATGCCGCGCAGCCCGCTGCCCCGTCCGGCGCCCGGTATCGCGCCCGGCAGGGGATTGCGGACCTCCAGGGCGAGCGTCCGGTCGCCGACCGCGACCCGCACCCGCACGGGCACCGCTCCGGCGTGCCGCAGCACGTTGGTGAGCGCCTCCTGCAGGATCCGGTAGCCCTCGCGGGACACCGCTCCGGGCACGGCCGCGACCGGACCCGTCACCTCGGCGTCGACCTTCGCGCCGGAGGCCCGCGCCGACTCCAGGAGCCGGCCCGCGTCGGCCAGGGTGGGCCGGGCGCTCACCGGCCGCTCGGCCTCCCGCAGCACGCCCAGCACCCGCTCCAGATCCTCCAGGGCCGCTCGCCCGGTCTCCTCGATGGCGTCCAGCGCGCGGTCGGTGAACTCCGGATCACCCGCCGCCCGCGCCGCGCCGGCCTGCACCACCGCCACCGTCAGGGCGTGCCCGATCGAGTCGTGCAACTCCCGCGCGATCCGCGTGCGTTCCAGCAGCTGCTCGGTGCGCTCCTCCAGCGCGGCAAGCCGCTCGGCCGCGGAGGGGCCCAGCAGCCGGCGCGCGCAGGCGGTGACCAGCTCGCCGAGCCCGACGACCACGCCGTACAGGGCGAACAGCGGGAGCGGCGCCAGCAGGGCCCAGGCGCGGTGCGGCGGCAGCCCGTCCAGCAGCGGCACCCCCGACGGCGCCCCTCCCCAGGCGCACCGCGCCAGCTCGAAGGCGGTGACGAGCAGCCACACCGTGGCGAACATCGCCGCCGCGCCGAGCAGCATCCGCAGCTCCAGCCAGAGCAGCGTGCGCAGCCGGTCCCGCCAGGTCGCCGACGGCGCCTCGGAGATACCCGGATCCGCCTCGCCGGGCGTGAGCAGCAGACGCGCCTGCACGCCCTCGCCCCTGCGGACCGCGGGCACGAGTGCGAGCGGGACGAGTACCAGCGCGGGCACCCAGGGGACCGACGGGCCGATGAACAGCCAGACGCTGACCATCAGCATCGGCACCCACAGATGCAGCAGGCGCGTGTACGTCGTCCCGCGCAGAAGCGGGCGCAGGAAGCGGACCATGACGCCATCCTCGCAGCCGGCACCGACAACGGGCCTCCCTCGCACGGGGGAGGTGATCCCCACCGGCGGGGGAGGCCCCGACACCGCCGAACGGCAAGGCTGTTGCCATGACCAGCATCGACGTACGCGACCTCGGCAAGGAGTACGGCGGACGGCGGGCCGTGGACCAGCTCACCTTCAGCGTGCGCCCCGGCCGCGTCACCGGCTTCCTCGGCCCCAACGGCGCCGGCAAGTCCACCACCATGCGCCTCGTCCTCGGCCTCGACCGGCCCACCTCGGGCACCGCCACCATCGGCGGCCACCCCTACGCGGCCCTGCGCGAACCGCTGCGCCGGGTGGGCGCGTTGCTCGACGCCCGGGCCGCGCACGGCTCCCGTACCGCCCGCGACCACCTGCGGGCCCTCGCCGCGAGCAACCGCATCCCGGACCGCCGGGTCGACACCGTCCTGGAGGAGACCGGCCTGGCCCAGGTGGCGCGGCGCCGGGTACGGACGTACTCCCTCGGCATGCGCCAGCGGCTCGGCATCGCCGCCGCCCTCCTCGGCGACCCCGAGGTCGTCCTGCTCGACGAACCCGCCAACGGCCTCGACCCCGAGGGCATCGTCTGGATCCGCACGCTGCTGCGCCGGCTCGCCCGGGAGGGCCGTACCGTCCTGGTCTCCAGCCATCTGATGGGCGAGACCGCCGCCTTCGCCGACCACCTCGTGATCCTGGGGCGGGGGCGGCTGCTGGCCGACACACCGGTACAGGAGTTCATCCACGCGCGTGTGCGGCCGCACGTCAGGATCCGCACCAGCGAGCCCTCCGCACTGGACGACCTGCTGGCCCGCCACGGCCTCGACGCCTCCCCGGACCCGGACGGATCCCGGACGGTGTGGCACACACGCGTGGACGACATCGGCCGGCTCATGTCCGACGCGGGCCTGCCCGTACTGGAACTCACCGCGCGCGAGGCCACCTTGGAGGAGGCCTATCTCGATCTGACCGCGGCCGAGACCGAGTTCACCGCACCGCCCCAGGAGGCCTGATCATGGAGTTCACACCCGTTCTGCACGCCGAGTGGATCAAGATCCGCACCCTCCGCTCGCTCCTCGGCAGCCTGGCCGCCGTCCTCCTCGTCACCACCGCGTTCTCGGCGCTCGCGGCCGCCGACGCCGACGGCTCGGACCCGCTGTACTCGGTGTTCTTCGGCGTCAGCCTCGGCCAGATCGCCGCGATCGCCTTCGGTACGACGGCCGTCTCGGCTGAGTTCCGGGGCGGCGCCCTGCGGCTGACGCTGTCGGCGGCGCCCGACCGCCTGCGGTGGTTCGCCGCCAAGGCCGCCGCGATCGCCCTGCCCGTGCTGGCCGTCGGTCTCCTCACCGGGCTGGTCACCCTGCTCGTCGGCAAGTCGGTCCTCGGCGCCTTGGGCCCGGCCTGGGGCGAGGGCCTGCGCGGCGCGGTCGGCTGCGCACTGCAGCTGACGCTGATGGCGCTGTTCGCGGCCGGACTCGCGGCCGTGCTGCGCAGCGGGGTCGCGACCCTGTCCGTGCTGATCCCGTTCCTGCTGATCGTGTCCTTCGTCGTAGGCGATCTGTCCGGAGGTGTCGCCGACTTCCTGCCCGACCGGGCCGGCCAAGTCGCCCTGCACAGCACCTGGGACGGCGCCCTCGGCCCGTGGACCGGGCTCGCGGTGACCGCGCTGTGGTCGGTGGCCGCGCTGCTCGCGGGCGCGTGGAGCCTGCAGCGCAGGGACGCCTGACGGCACACCAATTGTCAGTGGGGCCCGCTTTACTGGATCACATGGACATCGCGAAGTGCCTGGCCGTCATCGACGTGCTGTGTGCCCGGGAGTTCCCCGCGGAGCACGGCAGGACGGAACACGGCGAGAGCGGGCCCGGCTATCACATAGCGGCCTTACAGAGGAGCGGTGACTTCTGGGAGGACGACGGCACGGCACGGGAGGAGACGGCGGCTCAGTACGAGGCCGACCGCGACGGCCTCACGGAACTGCTCACCGGCCGGTGGGGGCCACCGCAGCGCTTCAGCCTGCGCAGCGTCCTCGTCCGGACCATGGAGGGCGAGGACATCGAGGAGCCCTGGGCCGAGCTGAGCGAGCACGTGCCGGACGTCCACCTGTGGCAGGCGCCCGTGTCGGACCGCTGGGTCTGCCTCGGCGTGTCCCACGGGTACCAGGAGCTTCCGTTTCAGTTGCTCGGCATAGTGACCGAGACCGACCCGCCCTGATCCGCCGCGCCCGCCGCCTCCCGCAGCCGGGCGAACTCCTCCGCCATCGTCGCCGCCGTCCAGTGCGCGTTCAGCCCGCTCGGATTGGGCAGCACCCACACCCGGGTGTCCCCGATGGCCCGCTCCTGCGGTCCCACCCGGGCCGTGCGGTCGCCGAAGGCGGCCCGGTACGCGGTCACCCCGACCACCGCCAGCCACCTCGGGCGCAGCCGGATCACCTTCTCGGTCAGCAGCCGCCCGCCCTCGACGTACTCCTCGGCGGTCAGCTCGTCGGCCCGCGCGGTCGCCCGCGCCACGACGTTCGTGATGCCCAGCCCGTACCCCAGCAGCTCCCGCTGCTCGGCCGGCTTCAGCAGCCTCGGCGTGAAGCCGGACAGGTGCAGCACCGGCCAGAAGCGGTTGCCGGGGCGGGCGAAGTGGTGACCGGTCGCCGCCGTCATGAGCCCCGGGTTGATCCCGCAGAAGAGCACGCGGAGGCCGTCCGCGACGACGTCCGGCACGAGACGGCCGCGGGCGGCCTCCAGGTCCGCCTGCGTGAAGCGGGGAGAGAGCGTGGCGTGCGGGTCAGAGGATCGCCCCGGGGGTGTAACCGGCCGCCTCCGGACGCTGCTTGACGATCTCCTCGATGCGGCCGACGACGACACCGACCTGGTCGGCGGCGGCACCGGTGAAGGACAGCTTGTCGGCCATCAGCGCCGCGAGCTGCTCCCGGTCCAGCGGCAGCCGGCCGTCGGCGGCGAGCTTGTCCAGCAGGTCGTTGCGCTCGGCGCCCTGCTCGCGCATCGCGAGCGCGGTGGACACGGCGTTCTCCTTGATCGCCTCGTGCGCGACCTCACGGCCGACCCCGGCCCGCACCGCGCCCATCAGCACCTTGGTGGTGGCGAGGAACGGCAGGTAGCGGTCCAGCTCACGGGCGATGACGGCGGGGAAGGCACCGAACTCGTCGAGGACGGTCAGGAAGGTCTCCAGCAGACCGTCCAGCGCGAAGAACGCGTCCGGCAGCGCGACCCGGCGCACCACCGAGCAGGACACATCGCCCTCGTTCCACTGGTCGCCCGCCAGTTCGCCGGTCATCGAGGCGTAGCCGCGCAGGATGACCATGAGGCCGTTGACGCGCTCGCAGGAGCGGGTGTTCATCTTGTGCGGCATCGCGGAGGAGCCGACCTGGCCCGGCTTGAAGCCCTCGGTGACCAGCTCGTGCCCGGCCATCAGCCGGATCGTCCTGGCCAGCGAGGACGGTGCCGCCGCCAGCTGCACCAGCGCGGTGACGACCTCGTAGTCCAGCGAGCGAGGGTAGACCTGGCCGACCGAGGTGAACGCCTGCGCGAAGCCCAGGTGCCGGGCGATCCGGTTCTCCAGCTCGGCGAGCTTGGCCGCGTCGCCGCCGAGCAGGTCCAGCATGTCCTGCGCGGTGCCGACCGGGCCCTTGATGCCGCGCAGCGGGTAGCGGCCGAGCAGCTCCTCGACGCGGCCGTAGGCGACCAGCAGCTCGTCGGCGGCGGTCGCGAAACGCTTGCCCAGGGTGGTGGCCTGCGCGGCCACGTTGTGCGAGCGGCCGGCCATGACCAGCTCCGCGTACTCGCCCGAGAGCTTGCCGAGACGCGCGAGGACGGCGACCGCGCGGTCGCGGATCAGCTCCAGAGACAGCCGGATCTGCAGCTGCTCGACGTTCTCGGTGAGGTCGCGGGAGGTCATGCCCTTGTGCACGTGCTCGTGCCCGGCGAGGTCGTTGAACTCCTCGATCCGCGCCTTCACATCGTGCCGGGTGACCTTCTCGCGCTCGGCGATCGAGGCCAGGTCGACGGTGTCGAGGACACGCTCGTAGTCGGCGATCGCCTCGTCCGGGACCTCGATACCGAGGTCCTTCTGGGCCCGCAGCACGGCGAGCCAGAGCTGCCGCTCCAGCTTCACCTTCTGCTCGGGGGACCAGAGCGTGGCGAGCTCGGCGGAGGCGTAGCGTCCGGCGAGGACGTTCGGGATGCGGGGCTTGGCGGGCGCAGAAGTCACGTGTCCAGATTCTACTGGCGGTTTGTGCAGGCCAGCGCCACGCCCCCGTTCGTCGGAACCTACGAAAGCGCCGATGGGGCTGGGGCCGTATCCGATGGGCGGCTCCGCCGCGGGGACGCGAGCGGTCACGACGCGCCGTGGACGGACGACGGCCGAGCCCGTGAGGCTATGCCGGGCCCTCGTACGGCAGCAGCTCCGGCCGCTTCGCCGGGCGGCCGTCCCCCGAGGAGCGGCCGGTCAGGCGCCGGCCTATCCACGGCAGCAGGTGCTGCCGGGCGAAGCGCGCGTCCGCCACCCGGCGCGTCACCCAGCCCGGCGGGAGGCTCGCTGGCATCGGCACCCGCCACTCGGTGTCCTCAGGCTCGTACCCGAGCGTCTGCCACACCGCCTCGGCGACCCGGCGGTGCCCCTCGGCCGTCAGGTGCAGCCGGTCCACGTCCCACAGCCGGGGGTCGCTGAGGGAGGGCGCCCCGTACAGGTCGACGACGAGCGCGCCGTGCTTGCCGGCCAGCTCGTCCACGCAGGCGAACAGCTCCTCCATGCGCGGCCGGAACCGCTCCAGCACCGGGCCCTGGCGGCCGGGGCTGCGCATCAGCACCAGCTGCCCGCAGGACGGTGCCAGCCGCTCCACGGCCTCGGTCAGCAGGGCTGTCACGCGGCCCATGTCGCACTTGGGGCGCAGGGTGTCGTTCAGCCCGCCGACCAGGGTGATCACATCGGCGTTCATGGCCGCCGCCGTGTCCACCTGCTCGTCGACGATCTGCCGGATCAGCTTTCCGCGCACGGCCAGGTTGGCGTACCGGAAGTCCGGCGTGCGGGCGGCCATCCGCCCGGCGAGCAGGTCGGCCCAGCCCCGGTAGGAGCCGTCGGGCAGCAGGTCCGACATGCCCTCGGTGAAGGAGTCGCCGACCGCGACCAGGCTGCGGTACGGGGGAGGTGTGGGATTCGTCTGCATGGCGTCAGCGATGGTATCCCGGCGCCATACCCGTCGGTCGGTCGCCCTGCGTTCCCCCCAGGGCCAGGGCCAGGGCCCCGGGTCGGGCGCCGTCGCACCACCGGCGCGATCAGCTCGGGGCGGGCTGCCCGAACAGCTCCCGCAGCACGTCCTCCATGGTCACCAGGCCGGCCAGCCGGCCGTCGTCGCCGAGCACCGCCGCCAGATGCGTACGACTGCCGCGCATCGCCGTGAGCACGTCGTCCAGCGGGGTCTTCTCCCGCACCCGCGCGATGGGCCGCATGTCCCGCAGCCGGAACGGCACGTCCCGCGGCGAGGCGTCCAGCGCGTCCTTGACGTGCAGATAGCCCACGATCCGCCGGCCCACGTCGACCACGGGGAACCGGGAGAAGCCCGACCGGGCCGACAGCCCCTCCAGTTCCTCCGGGGTGACACCCACACGTGCGTACACCACCCGCTCCAGTGGCACCACGACGTCCCGCACGGGCCGGCTGCCCAGCTCCAGGGCGTCGTGCAGCCGCTCCTGCGCCCGGTTGTCGATCAGACCGGCCTGGCTGGCGTCCTTGACGATCTCGGCGAGTTCCGTGTCCGTGAAGGTCGCCGCGACCTCGTCCTTGGCCTCCACCCTGAGCAGCTTCAGCAGCCCGTTCGCGAACGCGTTCACCGTGAAGATCACCGGGCGCAGCACCCGGGACAGCGCGACCAGCGGGGGGCCGAGCAGCAGCGCGCTGCGCACCGGTTCCGCGAGCGCGATGTTCTTCGGGACCATCTCGCCCAGCAGCATGTGCAGATAGGTCGCGAGGGCCAGCGCGATCACGAACGACACGGCGTGGCCCGCGCTCACGGGCACGCCGACCGCGTGGAACACCGGCTCCAGCAGATGCGCGATCGCCGGCTCGGCGACCACGCCCAGGACCAGCGTGCACAGCGTGATGCCGAGCTGCGCGGCGGCCAGCAGCGCCGAGACGTGCTCCAGGCCCCACAGCACGCTCTTCGCCCGCCGGTCGCCCTCCTGTGCGAGCGGTTCGACCTGCGAGCGGCGCACGGAGATCAGCGCGAACTCCGCACCGACGAAGAAGGCGTTGACGACCAGGGTCGCCAGGCCGATCAGCAGCTGTACGGCGGTCATCGCGCCTCCCCCGTGGTCTCGTCGGCCTGTTCGTCGTCCAGTGGCGCGTGCAGCAGCACCCGCGCCGCGCGGCGGCCCGAGGCGTCCACCACGTCCAGCCGCCAGCCCGCGACCGCGACCGTGTCACCGGTCGCCGGTATCCGGCCCAGCAGGGTCGCGACCAGGCCGGCCAGCGTCTCGTACGGCCCCTCGGGCGCCCGCAGGCCCACGCGCGCGAGCTGGTCGACCCGGGCGGCGCCGTCGGCCGAGTACAGGGCCCGGCCGTCCTCGTCCGCCCCCGCGGGGGCGAGGTCGGGTGTCTCGTGCGGGTCGTGCTCGTCCCGTACCTCGCCGACGACCTCCTCGACGATGTCCTCCAGGGTCGCCACGCCGGCCGTGCCGCCGTACTCGTCGATGACGACGGCCATGGTGCGCCTGCCGCCCAGCCGGTCCAGCAGCCGGTCGACGGTCAGGGACTCGGGCACGAGCAGCGGCTGGCGCATCACCTGGGCGACCGTGCGGTGGCGGCGCTCGTCGGCGGGGACGGCCAGCACGTCCTTGATGTGGGCGGTCCCGACGACCGAGTCCAGGGTGCCCCGGTAGACCGGGAAGCGGCTCAGCCCGGTGGCCCGGGTCGCGTTGGCCACGTCCTCGCAGGTCGCCTGGGTGTCCAGGGCGACGACCTGGACGCGCGGGGTCATCACGTTCTCCGCCGTGAGGTCGGCCAGGTTCAGCGTGCGCACGAACAGCTCGGCGGTGTCGGGCTCCAGCGCGCCCTCCTTGGCGGAGTGCCGGGCGAGCGCCGCCAGCTCCTGCGGTCCGCGTGCGGAGGCCAGCTCCTCGGCGGGTTCGATACCGAGCCTGCGGACGAAACGGTTGGCCGTGTTGTTCAGATGCGTGATGAAGGGCCGGAAGGCGGCGCTGAACCAGCGCTGCGGATTGCCCACCCGCTTGGCCACGGCCAGCGGCGAGGAGATCGCCCAGTTCTTCGGCACCAGCTCGCCGACGACCATCAGGAACACCGTCGACAGGGCCGTACCGAGGACCAGGGCGGCCGAAGCGGCCGCGCCGCCCGACAGCCCCATCGCACGGAACGGACCGGCGAGCAGCTTGGCGATGGACGGCTCGGCGAGCATGCCGACCACCAGGTTGGTCACGGTGATGCCGAGCTGGGCGCCGGAGAGCTGGAAGGTGAGGTTCCGGGCGGCCTTCAGGGCGCCGGGGGCGCCGCGTTCGCCGCGCCGGGCGGCCCGTTCCAGCTCACCGCGTTCCACCGTGGTCAGCGAGAACTCCGCCGCCACGAAGGCGCCACAGGCGAGTGACAGCAGGATCGCCACCAGAAGGAGGAGCACTTCGGTCATCGGGTCACCCCCGTCCCATGATCGGACAGGGCAGGGCGGGTCGCGCGGTGGCGCGTACCGGGAGGCTCGCCCATGGGCGGACGCTCACAACCTTTCATAGAGGGCCGAGTGCTCCCTCAATGGTAAAGGATGAGCAAAGAGTGCTCGGTGGCTCAGTCGGTGAGCGGCTTCACCCAGCGCCGCCAGTGCTCCTGCGGGCCGTACCCGGCCGCGCTCCACGCAGGGTGCGCCTGCTCGTTGCGCACCAGCACCATCGCGTCCGCGCGCCGCCCGCCGAGCCGTACGAACCGGTCCTCGGCGGCGGCCAGCAGCGCCGAACCGATGCCCTGCCGGCGCCGCTGCGGGCACACCGCGAGCCGGTACAGATGGCAGCGCCAGCCGTCGAAGCCCGCGATCACCGTGCCCACCAGCTCACCGTCGCTCTCGGCCAGGATCAGCGCCTCGGGGTCGCGGGCGACCAGCCGCTCCACCCCCGCCCGGTCGTCGCTGATGCTGGTGCCCTCGGCGGCCGTCTTCCAGAAGGCGAGAACGATGTCGAGGTCGGCGTGCACCGCCGGGCGTATAAGCAGGTCGGTCATGTGATCATCGGATCACGGCGTGGGTGCCCCGCGTGCGGGTTTTCATTATGCGGACTCCTCGCGCAGCCGCTCCATCACCGGCGCGAAGGCCTCCATGTACGGCTCCAGGACCGTCAGGTACGAGAATCCGAACCGCTCGCGCTGCGCCCGCACCCGCGCGACGACGTCCTCCAGCGGGCCGGCCAGCACGATGGGCAGGGCCAGGGCGTCGTCCACGGTCAGCTGCGACTGCCGCTCCAGCAGCGGCTTCAGCACGGGCTCGGGATCGTCGGTGACCGCGACGAGCTGGAGGAGCAGGTTGAGCTCCGCCGGTTCCGCGCGGTCCGCCGCCAGCTGCCGGTGGCGCGCCACCCGCTCGTCCAGCTCATCGGCGGTGAGCGGCTCCAGATCTCCCGGTGTCTTCCCCGGCCGGGCCCCGGTGAAGGCCGCGATGTCCGCGTGCTCGGCGGTCAGCCGCAGCATCCGGTCGCCGTTGGCGCCGATCAGCAGCGGGACCCGGGACTGGGCGGGCCGAGGCTGGTGTTCCGGTGAGCCGAGCAGCCGGCCCAGTTCCGCGACCGTACGGCGCAGGTGGTCCACCCGCTCGCCGGGCGAGCCGTACGGCAGCCCGGCCGTCTCGTGCTCCGCCGGCACGTACCCGGTGCCCAGCCCGAGTTCGAGGCGCCCGCCGGTGAGCGCGTCCGTGGTCGCCACCTCGCGGGCCAGCAGCGCCGGATTCCAGAAACCCGCGTTGAGCACGAACGTGCCCAGCCGGGGCCGCTCGGTCGCCTCCGCCGCCGCGACCAGTGCCGGGAACGGAGCGGCCATCCCGAGGTGGTCCGGGACGAGGATCACGTCGTACCCCAGCTCCTCGGCGCGCCGGCACTTGGCGCGCCACTCGGCGGCGGGTGCGGGCGTGAGCAGATTGACCCCGAAGCGGAACGGGCGTGACATGAACTCTCCTCGTCAGCAGGTGACTTGAGCCTGTACCTGCGATTCCATCACGTCCGCCCCGCGTTCGGCAGGCGCCCTCACTCGTGGGCGATCGCCGCCAGTATGTTCATCCGGGACGCCCGCAGCGCCGGCAGCAGCGCCGCGACCACGCCCACCACCGCCGCACCGATCACGACGGCGACGATCGTCGGCCAGGGGAACGCCAGCGCCGTCAGCCCCCGCAGGGCCAGCACCTGCTGCATGCACACACCCCACACCAGCCCCAGCGCCAGCCCGAGGACCGCGCCGAACACCGCGATCACCACCGACTCCAGCCGGATCATCCGGCGCAGCTGCCGTCGCCCCAGCCCGATCGCGCGCAGCAGCCCGATCTCGCGGGTCCGCTCCACCACCGACAGGGCGAGGGTGTTGACCACGCCGAGCACGGCGATGACGATCGCGAGGCCGAGCAGCGCGTACACCAGGTAGAGCAGGACGGCGATCTGGTTGTGGACCAGCTGCTTGTAGTCGCTCTGATCGCGCACCTGCACCTGCGGGAACGGCTTGAGCGCCCGTTCCAGGCGGGGTCGCAGATCCTGCGGTTTCGTTCCGGCGGCCGCGTTGACGTAGAGCGCCGAGTCCTGGGCGCCCGGCGCGTACCTGTCGAGGGTGGTGAGGCCGAAGTACAGGCCTCCCTGGGCGCCGAAGCCCTGCGTCGTCTCCTGGTCGGTGAGCGCCCCGACGGTCAGCTCCGCGTGCCGTCCGCCCGGGAACTCGACCGGGAGGACGCTGCCGACGCGCACGCCGTGGTCCCGGGCGAAGCCGGCGTCCATGGCGAGGTGCCCGGGCGCCAGCGCGGCCCGCGAGGTGCCCCGCGCGTAGGTGAGGTGCAGTACGTCGTCGAGTCCGGGCCCGTACGCGACGGCGGACGTGCGGACCTCGCCCCCCTGCGGCATGCGTACGGCGACCGGGGTGAGCCGCTGCGGTACCACCAGCCCGACGCCGCGCGTGCGGGCCACGCTGTGCCGCACCTCTTGGGTGAAGGGGGCGAAGTTGGTGTTCTGGACGATGAAGTCGGCGCCGAGGTTCTTGTCGATCTGCCGGTCGAACGAGGCCGACATCGAAGCGCTCGCCACCGACATCCCGCCGACCAGCGCCAGGCCCACCATGAGCGCCGCGGCCGTGGCGCCCGTACGGCGCGGATTGCGCAGCGCGTTGCGCTGGCTCATCCGGCCGACCGGGCCGAACAGAGCGGGGAAGGCCGCGCCCAGGACCCGGATCACCGGCCGCACCAGCAGCGGGCCGCCCACCACGGTCGCGATCAGCGTCAACACCACGCCCAGCCCCAGCAGCGAGGCCGCCTGCGCGGTCTTCGTGGCCGCCGCGCAGCCGGCCAGCGCCGCCGCACCGGCCGCCCCGACCACCGCACCGGCGACCGCTCGCGCCTTCAACGGCCTGCCCACACCGGCGACCTCGGCGTCGGCGAGCGCCGCCATCGGCGAGACGGCCGCCGCGCGCCGCGCGGGCAGATAGGCGGCCACGAAGGTGACACCGAGACCGACGACGTACGCCGCGACGGGCGTGCCCCAGCCGATGACCATCTCCGTGGCCTTCAGGTTCATCCCGAAGGCGCTCATCAGCCGGATCAGCCCCAGCGCCAGCCCGGCACCGGCCAGGAGGCCGAGTGTCGAACCGACCAGCCCGAGCAGCAGCGCCTCCGTCAGCACCGAGCGCCGCACCTGCCTGCGGTCCGCGCCGAGTGCCCGCAGCAGGCCGAGCTCGCGCGTGCGCTGGGCGATCAGCATGGAGAAGGTGTTGACGATGAGGAACACGCCCACGAGCAGCGCGACACCGGCGAAGCCCAGCATCACGTACTTGATCACGTCCAGGAAGGTGCCGAGGCTGGCCGCCGCCGACTTGGCCTGTTCGCCGGCGGTCTTCACGTCGTAGGTGCCGGTCCCGAGCGTCTGGCCGACACGCTTCTTGAGCTGCGCGTCGGTCACTCCGGGCGCGGCGTCCACCGAGATGCTGGTCGCCCTGGCCGCCGACCCGAGCAGTTCGCGGCCCGCCACCGCCGGGTCCAGGAAGACCAGGGCCGCGCCGGGATTGGTGGTGGTGAACGTGGCGATGCCGACCACCCGCACCCGGACCGTGCCCGGCTGCGCCTGCACGGTCAGCGTGTCGCCGATCCGTACGTGCTTCTTGCCGGCCGTGTCGGCGTCCAGCAGGGCCTCACCCGCACCGTGCGGCGCACGGCCGGAGGTCAGTTTCACCGGGCTGCGGGGTGTGACGTACCAGGCCATCGCGATGGTCGGGGCCCCGGTGGTGGGGCCGACGGACTTGTTGCGGGCGTCGACCACGACGGCGTTCTCCACCGAGACCTCGGCACGGGCCGCCGTGACGCCGTCGACCCGCGCCACGCGGTCCCGCAGCGCGGCGGGCAGGGTCTGCACCGAACCGCTGAGCCGGGCCGACCTCAGATCCTGCTTCGGCTGGACCGTGACATCGGCGGCGGTGGAGGCGAACAGCCGGTCGAAGGTGCGCGTGACGGTGTCGGAGAAGATCAGGCTGCCCGCGACGAACGCCACCGACAGGATCACGGCCAGCGCGGACAGCGCGAGCCGCCCCTTGTGCGCGAGGAAACTCCTCAGGGTCGCCTTGAGCACCGGGTCAGTCCTCCCGGGCGACGGCGTCGTCGCCGGATCGGGCCCGGACCATGTCGGAGCCGGCGGCCTGCGGGTTCCCACCGGGGAAGACGCGCATGCGTTCCAGTACCGCCTCGGCCGTCGGCCGGGCCATCTCGTCCACGATCCGCCCGTCGGCGAGGAACAGCACGAGGTCGGAGTGGGCGGCGGCGCCCGGGTCGTGCGTGACCATGACGACCGTCTGCCCGAGATCGTCCACCGCGCCGCGCAGGAAGCCCAGCACCTCCAGGCCGGCCCGTGAGTCGAGGTTCCCGGTCGGCTCGTCGGCGAAGATCAGTTCCGGCCGGGAGGCCAGTGCCCGGGCACAGGCGACGCGTTGCTGCTGGCCGCCGGAGAGCTGGGCGGGCCGGTGCGTCAGACGCCCGCGCAGCCCCAGCGTGTCGATGACCTGGTCCAGCCACGGCTGGTCGGGCTTCCGGCCCGCGATGTCCATCGGCAGGGTGATGTTCTCGGCGGCCGTCAGCGTCGGGATGAGGTTGAACGACTGGAACATGAACCCGATTCGGTCCCGCCTGAGACGGGTCAGCTCCCGTTCCCGCAATCCGGTGATCTCGGTGTCGCCCAGCCACACCTGACCGGCCGACACCGTGTCGAGCCCCGCCAGACAGTGCATCAGCGTGGACTTCCCGGAGCCCGAGGGGCCCATCACGGCGGTGAAACGGCCGCGCGCGATGTCGACGTCCACCGAGTCCAGGGCGATGACGGCCGTCTCGCCGGACCCGTAGGTCTTGGTCAGCCCGTGGGCGCGGGCCGCGATTCCGCCGTTCGGCGCGCGGCCCGGGGCGTGCTGCGCAGCTGGTGTGGACAAGACCGCCTCCCGGTCGCTTGAAACGCCCGTTCCGGGCGAGCGTAAGGGACATGCCGTCCCGGCGCAGCGGGTACGCACCCCCTTGCCTTGCTAGCACCCCGGCGCTAGCGTCGAAGCATGGCG
The DNA here is from genome assembly GCF_000725475.1 of Streptomyces durhamensis. Taxonomy (NCBI): domain Bacteria; kingdom Bacillati; phylum Actinomycetota; class Actinomycetes; order Kitasatosporales; family Streptomycetaceae; genus Streptomyces; species Streptomyces durhamensis. The sequence goes on along the minus strand of NZ_JNXR01000038.1, from coordinate 8,840 downwards.
AAGACCCAGCTGAACGTGCGCGTGGACGAGGGCACCGCCCGCGCGGCCCGCGAACGCGCCCTGGCCCGCGGCATCAGCGTCAACCGCTACATCGAAGAGCTGGTCAGACAGGACACCGGGGAACCCGGCCGTACGTTCGTCGAGGCCGCCGCCGACTTCATGAAGCAGTACGAGTCCGTGTTCGCCGAGGAGTTCAGCGAGACCCGCGGCACGGGCACCGGCGCCGGGGACGGCCGCTGATCCCTTGAACGAGCTCAGCATCGACCTCGCCTGGCTCCTCATGCTCGCCGAGCAGAAGACACCCGGGGACCCGCAGGTCACGGACTGGGGCGCGCTGGTCGCCGCCGTCGCCCGGCACCGGGCCGAGATATTCGGCGTGCCGGTCTACGACACCCCGCATGCCCGCGCCGCCTCCCTGCTCCAGCTGCTGATCCACCTGCCGGCACTGGAGCGCTCCAACGCGCTGTTCGCCTCGGCGGTCGCCTACGCCTACCTGGTCGCCAGCGGCGTGAAGGTGGTCACCACAGCCGAGCAGGTGCGCGACCTCGCCCGGCTGGTGAAGCAGGGCACGGCCGACGTGGACGAGATCGCGCGGGAGCTGCGGCGCTGGAGCCTGTGATCAGCGCGCGGCCGGCTCGTCCGGACGCCACGCGACGCCCAGCGCGCAGTACGAGGACGGCAGTGCCGGACCCTTCTCCGGCATCATCACCCGGCGGTGCGGGCCGAGGGCGAACCCGGCCTCGCGCAGCGCGGTCACCGGCCGGCGGGCCACATGACATCCGCCGGTCAGCCGGGGCCACAGGGTCCGGTCCAGCGTGCGCTGGGTCAGCGTCATCAGGGGGCCGCCGCCTTGCCCGTGCTCGAAGAACCGCACCTGGCCGCCCGGCCTGAGCACACGCCGTACCTCGCTCAGCGCCCGTCGCACGTCCCGCACGCTGCACAGCACCAGGGACAGCACGGCCGCGTCGAAGGCCTCGCTCTTGACCGGCAGGGCCTCCGCGGCGCCCGGCACCACGTCGACCGGGACCTGGGCCCGCAGGGCCGATTCGAGTGCCAACTTCCTGAGCAGGGGCTCCGGTTCGATCGCCACGACCTCCGAGACGGTGCCCGGATAGTGCGAGAAGTTCAGCCCGTTGCCCGCGCCGATCTCGATCACCCGCCCGGCCAGTCCCGCGAGCAGGCGCTCGCGCACGCCGGCCATGCCCAGCCGGGTCTCGGCGCTCACGCTGTACCGGGCGTAGCAGCGGGCGAACAGCGGATGGTGCACGGGGCTCCGCGTCACCTTGTCGGAGCCGGAGGACAGCAGCCGCATGGCGAACCTCCCGGGACGGACGGCCTAGGAGGAGTGTCCCCCGCGAAGTGCTGCCGCACCCTCAGGACCGTCAGGGGTTCTCCGCGGAGGGCTGCCGCCCCATTAAGGACCACCGGGGGCTTTGCGGAGGGCTGCCGCGCCTCCAGGACCGCCGGGGGCTCAGTGGAGGGCTGCCGCGCCTCAAGGACCGCTCGGGTTTCGCGGAGGGCTGCCGCACCTCGGGCCCGCCACGGGGCTTCACGGAGGGTGGGCCGCGCACCGCGGGGCTCCGCCCCGCACCCCGCCAGGGGCTCCGCCCCGCACCCCGCCAGGGGCTCCGCCCCTGGACCCCGCCCCGCCCACCCACCACCCGACTCGCTCGGCTGGAGGGCGGACCCGCCGCAGCTCCCGTCGGCGGGAGGGCGAACTGCCTGCGGGGCTCGGCCGGCTGGGGGCGGCTTGCCGCCGGGCTCGGTGAGGGGGTGGCCCACCACGGGGCTAGGTCAGAGGGGCGGCTCACGGTTGGGCTAGGTCGGCTGGAGGTGGGCCGCTGTCGGGCTCGGCCGGCTGGAGGGTGGGGCTTCTGTGGGGCTTGTCGCCGGGCTCCGTCAGCGAGGGGCGGCCCACGGTTGGGCTGGGTCGGCTGGGTGGCCCGCCGTCGGCCGCCCTCGGATGGAGGGTGGCTGGAAGGCGGGCCTCCGGTGTGGCTCGGTCGGTTGGGGGAGTGGGCTCGTCACCGGGTTTGGCCGGCTGGGCGGCCCGCCGTCGGCGTTCCCCGGCTGGAGGGCCGGCGGCGGAGTGCCTCGGTCGGAGAGTGGTCCGCCGGCCGGCTCGGGCGGCTGGGGGCGGTTCGTCACCGGCTTCGTCGGTTACGGCGCCTCGTGGGTTCGGAACGCGTCCGCGTCCCAGGTGCCGTCCAGGCGGGGGGCCAGCCAAGCCGGTGCCGCCGCGCGGAAGTCCGCCGGGGAAAGTGCCCCCGCCCCGCAGGGAATCGCACCGAGGAGGGGCGCGCCCGCCACCTCCGGCAGGTCGGTGACGTTGCAGCGGGTGGCGAGGTCGGGGGAGTCGGGCCAGCTGCCGATCACGATGCCGGCCAGCTCCAGCCCCCGGCGCCGCAGCTCCAGTGCCGTCAGTTCCGTCGTGTTGAGCGTGCCCAGACCGGCCTGGGCGACGACCAGCACCGGTGCGTCCAGCAGCCCGGCCGCGTCGGCCAGGGTGCCGCCGGCCGCGTCGAACCGGACGAGCAGCCCACCCGCCCCCTCGACCAGCACCAGGTCGTGCTCGGCGGCCAGCTTGGCCGCCCGGTCGGCCACCTCGTGCGGGTGCACCGGGGCCATGCCGGCCCGCCGGGCCGCCGTACCGGGCGCCAGCGGCTCCGGATAGCGGGCCAGTTCGGTGGCCGTCACCGCACCCGCGAGCCGCACGACCTCGTCGGCGTCCCCGCGTTCGTCCGGCCGTACCCCCGTCTGGGCGGCCTTCAGCACGGCCACCGAGCGCCCCGCCGCGAGCGCCGCGGCGGCGACGGCTGCGGTGGTGACGGTCTTGCCGACCTCCGTGCCCGTGCCCGTGATCACCAGTACCGGCATGTCATCCCTCCCGCGCCGCGGCGCACACCGCGCGCGCGATCCGTGTCACGTCCTCGTCCGAGGAGACGTACGGCGGCATCGTGTAGATCAGGTCGCGGAACGGGCGTAGCCACACGCCCTCCCGCACGGCGGCCGCGGTGGCCGCGGCCATGTCCACCTCGTGGTCCAGCTGGACGACGCCGATGGCCCCGAGGACGCGGACGTCCCGTACGCCAGGCAGTTCGCGGGCCGGTGACAGCCCGTCCCACAGGCCCGTCTCGATCCGCTTGACCTCCGCCCGCCAGTCCTGCCCGAGCAGCAGCTCGATGGAGGCGCAGGCGACGGCCGCCGCCAGCGGGTTGCCCATGAACGTCGGCCCGTGCGCGAGCACCGGCACCTCGCCCCGCGAGATGCCGTCGGCGATCCGCGCGGTGCACAGCGTGGCCGCTAGCGTCAGATAGCCGCCGGTCAGCGCCTTGCCCAGGCACATCACATCCGGGGTGACGCCCGCGTGCTCCGCCGCGAACAGCGCGCCGGTGCGGCCGAAGCCGGTGGCGATCTCGTCGAACACCAGCAGCACGTCGTGCGCGTCGCACGCCTCGCGCAGCACCCGCAGATACGCGGGGGAGTGGAAGCGCATCCCGCCCGCGCCCTGCACGACCGGCTCCACGATCACCGCGGCCAGCTCGTCCGCGTGGCGGGCGATCAGTTCGCGCAGCTGGTCGGCGTACGACTCCTCGTACGCCGTCGGCGGCGCGTCCGCGAAGACCTGACGGGGCAGCACGCCGGACCACAGCGCGTGCATGCCGCCCTGGGGGTCGCAGACCGACATCGGGTTCCACGTGTCGCCGTGGTAGCCGCCCCGCCAGGTCAGCATCCGCTGCTTGCGGGGCCGTCCGAGCGAGCGCCAGTACTGCAGGCACATCTTCACCGCGACCTCGACCGACACCGAACCGGAGTCGGCCAGGAAGACGTGCTCCAGGCCCGGTGGCGACATGTCGACAAGGTGCTTCGCGAGCCGCACGGCGGGCTCGTGCGTGAGCCCGCCGAACATCACATGGCTCATCCGCCCGAGCTGCCCGTGCGCCGCCTCGTTGAGGACCGGGTGGTTGTAGCCGTGGATCGCCGACCACCAGGAGGACATGCCGTCCACCAGCTCGCCCGAGCCGTCGGCGAGCCGGAGCCGGACCCCGCTCGCCGACTCCACGACCAGCGGTTCGGCACGGCCGGGCATCGGGCCGTACGGGTGCCACACATGCCGGCGGTCCAGTTCCAGCAGCTCGGGCACGCTCAGGCCGGGCAGGTCAGGCATTGGGCGCGAGGTCCGTTCCGGCACCCCGGCGGCGGACCGCCACGAGGTCGGTGCGCGCCTCCTGCGGGGCCGGCGCGGTCGCCGGACCCGCCGTACCGCACGCGGCGGCCGCCGTACCGCACGCGTCCGCGCCCTCGTGCGAGCCGCAGCCCTCGTGCGAGCCGCAGACGGAGCCGCATCCGGCGCTCTCGTGCGAGCCGCAGCCGCCCGCGGCCTCGACCCGGTGCTCCGGCAGCGTCACCTCACCGGCGCCCTCCACCTCGAACCCGGCGTCCGCGACCATCTCCAGGTCGGCCTTGCCGGCCTGGCCCTCGCTGGTCAGGTAGTCGCCGAGGAAGATCGAGTTGGCGAGGTGCAGCGCGAGCGGCTGCATCGTGCGCAGGTGGACCTCGCGGCCGCCCGCGATGCGGACCTCCACGTCCGGGCAGACGAACCGGACCATCGCGAGGATCCGCAGGCAGCGCTGCGGGGTGAGGTTCCACTCCTTGGCCAGCGGGGTGCCCTCGAAGGGGATGAGGAAGTTCACCGGCACCGAGTCCGGGTCCAGGTCGCGCAGCGAGAAGACCACGTCGACCAGGTCCTCGTCGCTCTCGCCCATGCCCGCGATCAGCCCGGAGCAGGCGGACAGGCCGGCCGCGTGCGCCTTGTTCACCGTGTCCACCCGGTCGGCGTACGTGTGGGTGGTGGTGATGTCCCCGTACGTGGACTCCGAGGTGTTGAGGTTGTGGTTGTACGCGTCCGCGCCCGCCTCGCGCAGCCGCTCGGCCTGGCCGTCGGAGAGCAGACCGAGGCAGGCGCACACCTCGACGGCCTCGTTCTGCTCCTTGATCGCCTTGATGGTCTCCGAGACCCGGTCCACGTCCCGGTCCGTCGGGCCGCGTCCGCTGGCCACCAGACACACCCGCTTGGCGCCTCCGGCCAGCCCCGCGGCGGCGGCCTGGGAGGCCTCGTCGGGCTTGAGCCAGGTGTACTTCAGGATGTCGGCCTTGGAGCCGAGCCGCTGGGAGCAGTAGGAGCAGTCCTCCGGGCACAAGCCGGACTTGAGGTTGACGAGGTAATTCAGTTTCACGCGGCGGCCGAACCAGTGCCGGCGCACCTTGCCGGCCGCGGCCACCACATCGAGCAGGTCGTCGTCAGAGGTGGCCAGTACGGCGAGTGCTTCCTCGCGGGTCGGCAGCTCGCGCCGAAGCCCCTTGTCCACCAGCGTGTTCAGCAGGTCCATGAGGTCCGATCCTGTCCTACGGGGCCGCCCTGGGCCAAGGAGAGTTTGCACAACGGAGACGGATCACCGTGTGGGTATTGCCACACCCTGGGCGGCTGGTCGTGCCGCTAGTGTCTGTCCGCTACCTACAAAATCATCGGAGGAGCCATGGCGTTCGGCTGGATCGAGGAGCAGGCGGAGGCGCGTCGCCGCGCCGGACTTGTACGGACCCTGCGCCCGCGCCCGGCCGACTCGCCGCTGCTGGATCTGGCGAGCAACGACTACCTGGGCCTGGCCCACCACCCCGAGGTGACGGAGGGAGCGGCGCGGGCCGCCCGGGTCTGGGGCGGCGGTTCGACCGGCTCCCGGCTGGTCACCGGCACCACCGAGCTGCACACCGAGCTGGAGCGTGAGCTGGCCGCGTTCTGCGGCTTCGAGGCCGCGCTGGTCTTCTCCTCCGGATACGCCGCCAACCTGGCCGCGGTCACGGCACTCGGCCCGCACGGCTCGCTGATCGTCTCCGACGCGGGCAACCACGCCTCGCTCATCGACGGCTGCCGGCTCGCCCGCGGCGAGAGGCAGGTCGTCGGGCACGCCGACCCGGAGGCGGTGCGCAAGGCCCTGGCCGGTCATCAGGGACCGGCGATCGTCGTCTCCGACACGGTGTTCTCGGTCGACGGTGACCGGGCGCCGCTGGCCGAGCTGGCCGAGGCGTGCCGGGAGCACGGCGCGGGACTGGTCGTGGACGACGCGCACGGGCTCGGTGTGCTGGGCGACGGCGGCCGGGGCGCGCCGCAGGCGGCGGGGCTGGCCGGCGCCGCGGACGTGGTGGTCACGGCCACCCTGTCCAAGTCACTGGGCAGCCAGGGCGGAGTGGTGCTCGGCCCCGCGCCGGTCATCGACCATCTGGTCAACGCGGCCCGGACCTTCATCTTCGACACGGGCCTTGCCCCGGCTGCGGCCGGCGCCGCGCTCGCGGCCCTGCGGCTGCTCGTCCGCGAACCGCAGCGGGCGGCGCGCGCCCGTGAGGTGGCCGCGGAACTGCACGCACGGCTGACCGCCGCGGGTCTGGAAGCGGTACGTCCGGACGCCGCGGTGGTCTCCGTGCGGGCTCCGTCCCCGGAACAGGCCGTGCGCTGGGCGGCGGACTGCCGTACCGCAGGGCTGGCCGTGGGCTGCTTCCGTCCTCCTTCCGTGCCGGACGGCATCTCACGGCTGCGGCTGACCGCCCGCGCGGACCTGTCCGGGGCCGAGATCGAACGCGCTGTACGTGTGATCGGCGAAACGCGACCATGAGTCGGCGTGACACGGCCGTGCTGCGCGCGTGGTCGTCTTCGGTCAGAGGGCGGTGAGGAACCCGCTCCAGCTCTCGGCGGTGAAGAGGAGTGCGGGTCCGGCCGGACGCTTGGAGTCGCGTACGGCGAGCCGTCCGGCCCAGGGGCCGGATCGCGGCCGGGCCGTCTCCACGCAGTTGTTGGCTCCCGTGCTGTAGCTGCTGCGCAGCCAGCACACGTCATGCAGGTCGGTACTGGCAGGGACGTTCCGAGGCAGTGCTGACATGGTGCCTCCTTACGCGCCGTCACCTATCCCGGCGATGTAATCCAACGTGTCCTCGGGTGAAAGGGCATGCATGCGAAGGGTGTCGAAGGCCTCCGAGTAGGCCATGAGGTCTTCTTTCCGCTCCAGGTAGAGGCTACTCGTCAACTGGTCGAGAACAACCACGTCCAGATCAGAAGTGCTCGGAAATGAGAAGATAACGAAAGGCCCGGTGAGGCCGACATGCGCTCCCGAGCCGAAGGGCAGCACCTGGAGCCGCACCTGTGGCAGCCGGGCCGCCTCCGTGAGCCGCTCCAGCTGCCGGTTCATCACCTCGGGGCCGCCCACCTCGCGGCGCAGCACCGCCTCGTCCAGCACCGCGCACAGGGTCAGCGGCGGGTCGGTGCGGAGCACGTCCTGCCTGGCCAGCCGCACCTCCACCAGCGCGTCCAGGCGTTCCTCGTCGAGGCCCTTCACAGCAGCCCGGGTGACCGCGCGGGCGTACTCGGGGGTCTGCAGCAGACCGGGTACGACCGTGGTCTCCAGGGTGCGCATCGCGCTCGCCTGCGACTCCAGGCTGATGAAATCCCGGTACGTGGACGGCAGCACCCCGCGGTAGGCGTGCCACCAGCGGTACCGGTCTCCGGCACCCTCGGAGCCCGCCAGCATCAGCAGCAACTCGCGCAGCTGTTCGTCCTGGACCTCGTAGGCGTCCAGGAGTAACCGCACATCGGCTGGTTTCACGCCGCTGGCACCGGTCTCGATACGGCTCACCTTCGACTGGTGCCAGCCGACCAGCCGAGCGGCCTCACCGCTCGTGAGCCCAGCGCCGGTCCGCAGCGTGCGCAGTTCGGCGCCCAATTTGCGACGGCGGACTGCCGGCCCGTTCTGCATGGGCTCCTCCTTACTCCTTCCGGGCCGCCCAAATACGGTCTCGCGTCGCAGAGTTCACCGCTTCGGGCGACAGATATATGCACATCTTGGTGGATCGCTCCCCGTGACCGTCCCGGTGATGGCAGTCTGACGAGCAAGCACCAGTCCGGGACCGTACTCGAACCATCCGCTCCGTGTCGGACTGCGGTCCCGTGGGAAAGGGACGACGTCGCCATGGCAGACCATCTGGAAGCATCCGTCACTCTGCCGAGCGATCCCGCCTCGGTGTCCGCCGCCCGCTCCTATGTCGTGAGCACGCTTGAGGAGTGGGGCCTGCCGGCGAACACCGACGTGGCCGACACCGTGCGGCTCATCGTCTCCGAACTCGCCACGAACGCCGTACAGCACACCTTCGGCCAGTCACCCACCTTCACGGTCGACGTCGCGCTGGACCGTGACGAACATCTGCGCATCGGCGTCACGGACAGCCACCCCCGTTTCCCGAAGAGACTGCCCGCGGCGGTCCAGCAGGACAACGGTCGCGGCATGGTCATCATCCGCTGTCTCACCGCCGAGTGCGGCGGCAGGCTCCGCGTCCGCCCCACGCGCGAGGGCGGCAAGACGGTCTCCATCGAACTTCCCTGGACCCTCCCGGCCGAGCCGGTCCGGGCAGGGGGCCCACAGGAGCCGTAGCCCTCCGGGCGGGGGCGGGGCTGGTGCGGCCCCCTCTCGCTGAGGGGCGGTGTGGAGCGGTGTGGGGCGGACCCGGGCGACGGGCTTCGGCGACTGGGTCGGGTGGCAGCGACCGGGTGGTGCGAGGAAGCGGGCGGCCGCAGCCCGGCGGCGAGACCGGCGGCTGACGGGCCGGAGGCGAGGGGCCCAGAGCGGCGGGCGCGGGCTGGGTGACGGGGCGGGGGACGGTGGGCCGGACGGTGAGGGACTTGGAGCGGCGGGAGCGGCCGTGGGTCGTCGCCGGGAGCGGGCTGGTGACGGGAATGGTGGGCCGGGCCGTGAGGGGCTCGGGGTGGTGGGAGTGGCGGCGAGTCGGGGCGGGTGGTGAGG
>NZ_JNXR01000037.1:0-68223 GCF_000725475.1 Streptomyces durhamensis | reverse complement strand
CCGACAGCAGCAGACTCACGGCCGACGCCCCGTCACCGCATCAACAATGGTGCACTTTCATCCGTACGAGGTGGTGCACGTTCGCTTGTACGCCGACACCTCACACCCAAGCAACTGCGTCACCCGGCCAGAGGTCACGACTCAACCGCATTCCGTTAGGACCTCTTAGGGGCTATCCGGTGGGTCGGCGGGGTCCCCTTGCCTGCCTTCTAAGGGCTGTCCCGTAACTGGTGGTCACAGGTGAGATGATCTTGGCGTGTCTGGTGTGATCACGGCCTCCGAGCCCTTCTGGATAGCCCGTTCACCGGGCTGAGCTCGCGTCAGTTTGGAAAGCTGATCACCGTGCTCCGGCGTAAGCATGCGGAGCCAGTGCACAAGGGCCGGCCCTGGAGCCTGCTGCTGGAGAACTGCGTGCTCCTCGTCGCCGACCAGCCGTGACCGGCCCCGGGTATAGGGCGTTGGGCACGGCAGCGTGTGCATGAACAGCCGGTGCCTGCGGATACGCGTGTGTGCTGTCCGGGCCCAGGACCCGGGGGGTAGCCCCGGGGAGGAGGAGATCTCAGGATGAAGCGTTCGATGATGATGGCGTTGGCCATCGCCGCTGCCGGCGTGATGCTGCCGCTGGGACTCGTGGCGGCCCCTGCGTCGGCCGCGCCCGCGAGCACAGCTGTGGGCGGCCATGTCGGGGCGGCGGTCGGCTCGGTGTCGGAGCCCCTCCAGGGGACTGACGACATGCTCCGGCGGACCTTCGCAAGCGTGGCCGCAACGCAGAGGACCCCTGCCGAGCTCCGCGAGGTTGCGAGCCGGGAGATCCTTCCTGATCTGAACGTGAGGTACATGGGGGCCAGCATCCTGGGGAGGTACTACGGGTCGGCCACCCCAGGGCAGCGCAAGGCATACTTCGCGGCCTTCAGGGACTATCTGGCTATGGAAATCGGCGAGAAGCTGGCCTTCGCCGTCCCTGACCAGACCTACAGCATCCTGCGGATCCGGCATTCGGGGCCGGACATCGCCATCGTCTTGGTTGCCTTCCCGACCCCGAGCGGCGAGCAGACGTACTTGGAGCTCACTTGGCTCAAGAACAGGGAGACCGGCTCGTGGCAGATCTCCGACTACTCCGTCCAGGGTTTGAGCTTCGTCACCCTCCGGCGACATGAATGGGCGGGCATCTTGCGCGAGCAGGGAGTGGTCGGCCTGACCAGGTGGCTCGAAGCCATGAACAAGATCGCCCAGCGGGAGCGGTGACCAAAGGGTGAGATCACAGGTGAGATGATCTTGGCGTGTCTGGTGTGATCACGGCGTCGGAGCCGTCCTGGATAGCCCCGTTCACCGGGCTGAGCTCGCGTCAGTTCGGCAAGCTGATCACCGTGCTCCGGCGTGAGGGTGCGGACCCTGTGCGCAAGGGTCGGCTCTGGAGCCTGCCGCTGGAGGACCGCGTGCTCCTCGTCGCCGCGTACTGGCGCACGAACCTCACCCTGTGCCAACTCGCTCCCCTGTTCGGGGTCTCCAAGTCGGCCGCCGACCGCATCATCGACAACCTCGGACCCTCGCTCGCGCTCCAGCAGCGCAAGCGGTTCCGCAAGGACACCGTGCTGATCGTGGACGGAACCCTCGTCCCCACCCGCGACCACACCATCGCCGAGCAGTCCAAGAACTACCGATACTCCACCAACCACCAGGTCGTCATCGAGGCCGACACCCGGTTCATCGTCGCGGTGGGCCGACCGCTGCCCGGCAACCGCAACGATTGCAAAGCGTGGGAGCTGTCCGGCGCCAAGGGCGCCGTCGGCAACACCACGGTCATCGCAGACGGCGGCTACCGGGGCACCGGCCTGGTCATCCCGCACCGCCGCAAACGCGGCCAGACCGACCTCCCCGCGTGGAAGGAGGAACACAACACCTCCCACCGCAAAGTCCGCGCCCGCGTGGAGCACGTCTTCGCCCGCATGAAGACGTGGAAGATCCTCCGCGACTGCCGCCTGAAAGGCGACGGCGTCCACCACGCCATGCTCGGCATCGCCCGCATGCACAACCTCGTCCTCGCCGGGTGACACAGAAACCGGCAGGCCAGCAGGTGCGTCAGAGATCATTTACGGGACAGCCCTTAGGGAGCGGGCAGGCACGGCCGTTCAGCCCGCGCAGTGTGGTCACATCCTCCGCCTAAGATTCAGCCGCCCAGTTCGTGGGCTGCCAGGGTGGTGCCTTCGATGCGGGCGCGGATCTTGGCGAAGGCGGTGTCCCGGGAGGTGGAGGTGTCGTCGGCGAAGGGGGAGAAGCCACAGTCGTCGCAGGTGCCCAGGCGGTCGACGGGCAAGTGACGGGCAGCGGCCAGGACGCGGTCGCGGACCAGTTCGGGGGGCTCGACGCGGGGATCGATCGGGTCGGTGACGCCGATGAAGGCGCGGGCCTGGTCGGGAAGGTGATCGGCGAGGACGGCGAGGACCTTGTCCGGTTCGGGCTCGCTGGCGAGCTGCACGTAGAAGGCGCCGGCCTTGAGCCGGAGCAAGACAGGCAGCAGGGCCGTGTAGTCCACGTCGAGACTGTGCGTGGAGTCCTGGTCACCGCCGGGGCAGGTGTGTACGCCGATCCTGGCCTGCTCGGCGGCGGAGAAGCGTTCCAGGACCCGGTTGTTGAGCGCGATGAACTGGTCCAGCAATTGGCCGCCCGGGTCGAGCTTCAATGCAAGGCGGGCCTCGGTGAAGTCCAGCTGGACGCAGTGCGCGCCGGCATCCAGGCACCGTCGGATGTCGGTCTCGGCCTCACTGGTGAGGTCGTCGAGGAAGGCATCGTGGGGATATCCGTCGATGCCGTCGGGCGGGAAGAGCAGGCTGAGAGCCGAGGGCGCGATGACGGCCTGCTTCACCGGTACGGTCGCGTACCGGAGGGCCGTGCGGAGATAGCCGTCGGCGTGGACGCCGTAGCGCAGCGGCCCGGCCGTCAGGCGGGGTAGCTGCCGCTGGTGTCCATCGGCGAAGGGAATGACGACGCCGTCGGGTGACAGCCGGTCCAGGCCGGACAGGGGATAGGTGGCGAAGCTGGGTTTGGTCTGTTCGCCGTCGGTGACGACCGGGGAGCCGATTTCCTCCAGGCGTCGAATGGTGTCGGCGACCGCGCGGTCCTGGGCAGCTGCGAGTTCCTCGTTGCTGATCCGGCCCGCGGCATGGTCTGCCGCGGCTACGAGGAGCTCGGCGGGCCGGGGAATGCTGCCGATGGGTTCGGTGGGAATCCCTACCACGGCCGGGGTCATGCGCCGATCTCCAACAGCGCCTCACCGGTGCTTCCCGTCAGCCCGGACAAGAGGCACTCCGTGGGCAGCTGACCGGGGAGCGCGGGCACGGTCCGATGCGCCGCCAGCCCTTCGCCGCGGCCCTCGACGACCCGGCCCGACAGCCTGACGACGAGGACGCCGGCGACGCGGATGCTGGTGCCGCTGTCGTAGGAGATCAACGACCGTTTGCCGTCGGCATAGCGGACGACCTCCCTGAGGCGGGGGCTGTCTACCGTGATGCAGGACGCTGAGGGCGACTCTCCTTCCAGGTAGCCGGTGGCCGACACCGTCCGGCCGGGAGCGACCGCGCATCCGTAACTGGCGCGTGTGCGAACGCGGGTCGGGCGGGGCAGCAGAGTCAAGGGCGGGTCATACATGCTGGTGCTGGAACCCATGCACAGGACACTCTCTCTGTGCTCGGGCACGTGGGCCTGGCTCGCCGGAGCCCACACCACCGACGAGCCCACCAGGGCCAAGGAACTCAGCGCCACTGCCGCGCCACCTCTACCGAACATCCACCCTCCAGCGAATCCGCTCTGCCAACAGGCCGTGACTACCCCGGGCCACTCCTGCCACCCAGGCTCGTTGTCGCACACCACCCGCGTACGACCCGCACTGTGCGCGGGACGCGCCCCGCGCACACCCAATGGGTGCCTTGAGCCTGATGCCGAGGGGGTAGGCCGAACCGGAACACAGCACTCACACCGAACGTCCCCGTCAGAAGGGATCCCGATGGACCAGGCAGCCGCGCAGAGACTCGTCTTCGCCATGCTGGACGCGGACGGAGACGGAGTCGTCTCCAGGGACGAATACATGGCACGCACCAGGAACGTGGCGCTGGCGACGGGGCGCAACGAGGACGACCCGCTCGTCGTCACCGCACGCACACTCGGCGAGCGGGCGTGGGCATCGATGGACGCCGATGGCGACGGAGGGATGACCTTCGACGAATACGCGGCCTGGGCGGGCGCCGAGGCGTTCGACACCGTCTGCGCGCCCGTCCTCGGCGCCCTCTTCGACCTCGCCGACACCGATCAGGACGGCGCCCTCGACGTGCCCGAGTTCACAGCCCTGCGCACAGCACTGAACAACCCGGCCACCAACGCCGAAGCAGCGTTCGAGGCTCTGGACGCCGATGGCGACGGACGCATCAACCGCGACGACTACATTGCGTCGATCCGCGCCCACGTCACCGGCGAAGGCTCTCCCATGGGCACGGCGCTGTACAGCAGGCCGCTCTCGGACACCCCAGCGTAGTGATAGACGGGTCCGTACGGTCTGGACAGGCCTTCCTCGTCCGTCGCCACGCGTCAGCGTGAGGTTGGAAACGGCTCAGTTCAGCGGACGTGAAGTGGGCCTTCGTTTGATCCTGTACTCCGTCACAGAGGCAGGGGAACAGCGCGAAGGCCGTGGTTTTGCAGGTTGCGCCAGCCGTGGGTCCGGGCCATGTACGCGGCGGCGGCCTCGATGATGTCGGCCCACCCGCTGATGCCCGAGGACGAGGAAGCCGACCGGGTAGAGGCCATCGTCGGCCCCGCCGTCGATCCCGGCGACGCACAGACTCTGGTGGTCGATGAACCCGTAGTCGGCCGCGCCGTCGGCGCAGGGCGTCCAGACCTGTTCGGCGGGGTGCATGGTGCCGTCATCACCCTCGTTGGTCTCGACCTCGTACAGAGCCGAGGTCATGCGCTCACCCCCGCGATGGCATCGGCCAGGAGCGCGGCGGCGTCGGCACCGTGCGGGTCGGCGTAGCTGTCGTGGTCGCTGACGTGGAACACGGCGTCCTTCGTGGTGACGGTGAAGCCGGGGATGACGAGTGCGGCGCGGCCTTCCAGCTCGGTGTTGAGGCGGTCGGCGTCCGGGGAGGCCTGCCACGTCTGGGTGTAGGGCCCGAGGCGCAGCAGCGTGTATCCAGTGCCGTCGCGACGTGGACGCCGTAGTGGGCAGGGCCCATGCCGACGTCGTCGGGGAGGGGCAGGTTCGCGGCGGCGTGGGTGAGCATCGCGTAGGCCGGCTGCCAGAGGCCGAGAATGGCGGTCGTCTCGCAGCGCAGCCAGCCCCGGTCGACGTAGCCGAGCTGGCGGCCGTGGCGGTAGGCCGCGGCGTGCGGGGTGTCGGGTGGGCGGCGTCTGGGTCGGTGAGGAGTGCGGGACACTCAAACGGTCCTGCAGCCCGGCTTTGCCGTATTTGTCGTAGCGGTTCTTCCATTTGGACAGGCAGGCGAGGGAGACGCCGGCCTCGGCGGCGACGTGGGCGACCACTGGAGCACCTCGGTGCTTCGGCCAGCCGCGATCACGGCGCGGAGGGGGAACGCGACGAGCAGCGCAACGGCGACCAGGAACCCACTCGACCACAGCGGCCCGAGGTTCCCGGCTGCGGTGCTGAGGGTGGTCGCGGCGATGAGGGGGCCGACAGCGGCGCCCACGTTGAGCGCTGCGGTCGCGTACGAGCCGGCCATGGTCGGGGCTCCCGCGGCTTCGTAAAGGACCCGCGTGATCAGCGTGCTGCCCAGTGCGAACGACAGGGCGCCCTGGATGAACACGAGGGCGAGCAGGGCGACCGGCTTGTCGGCCAGCACGGCCAGGGCCGGCCAGCCGACGAGCAGCAGCGGGCCGCCGACCGCGATGACCGGACCGGGGTGCTGGTCGGACAGCCGACCGGCGACCGTGACTCCGGCGAAGGAACCGATACCGAAGAGCACCAGCGCCACAGAGATCCACAGTTGACTGAGCCCAGCGGTGCCGGTCACGACGGGGGCGAGGAATGTGAAGCTGGCGAAGGTGGCCGCGTTCACCAGCGCGCCCAGCAGCATCACCAGGAGCAACCTCCGCCGTGCCAGCTGGGCGAGTTCCGCTCGCAGGGCTGGTCCGCCAGGCGTCTGTTCCTTCGCCCGTCCCGCTGGGATTCCCTTCAGGATGCCGAGAGCTGCAGGCAGGCAGAGAGCGGCGACAGCCCAGAATGTGGCCCGCCAGCCGAGCAGCGTGCCGAGCACCGAGCCGCCGGGGACACCCGCAATCGTGGCGGTCGTCGTGCCTGACAGCAGCACTGCCAGCGCACGTCCCTTCTTGTCGGGCGAGACCAGGGTGGTGGCAGCCGCCAAGGCGACGGCGAGGAATCCTGCGTTTGCCAGCGCGGCGACGACCCGGGTGGCAAACAGGACCGGGAATCTGGTGGTGATGGCGCCCACGGCGTGGGCTGCCGCGAAAGCGAGGATGAACCCGAACAGGCTGGAGCGCCTGGACCAGTTACGGGCAAGCGCGGCGACGAGGGGGGCGCCGACGATCATGCCGATTGCGAAGGCCGAGGTGAGCACGCCTGCTGTCCCGACGGTGACGTTGAGATCGGAGGCGATCTCAGGCAAAAGGCCGGCGAGCATGAACTCCGAGGTGCCCATGGCGAAGACGGCCACGGCAAGCAGATACAGCGGAAGAGACATCGAGTGGCTCCGGGGCGAGGAGAAGCACGACAAGGTCATCCCGTCACCGCGGCCAGCCCGCAAGGGCGCCCTCGTCGCACCGCAGAACCTGCGACAGCAGGTCTAGGAGCTCAGTGGTTCAGGGGGCTGACGGCGTGACCGAAAGCCCCCACCTTGTCTGACTCAGGACTCGACATGGCCTGCACGCTACCCGACCACTGTCCCTCGAGGCACCTCGGTTTCATCGGTGTTGGCCTGTGTTACCAACGTCATGTCCCCCAACAACTAGGACTTGTCAGCCCGATCATGTTTGGAGCCAGATGCCCGGGGCGGTGAGGACGGAGCCGCGCCTGCCGTCACACAGTCCGCCACAGCTTGCGCCGCCTGGGCAATGAGCGGTGCCGGTAGTTCATCCGACGTCCACGGTGACCAGTCGTCCCACTTCTGTCCGGCGATCTCTTCCACCCGGTCGGCAGCCTGGGACGGCCTCACCCCGGGAAGTTGCAGCGCCGCCGTCGTCCAGCCGATCAGCTCGCGCACCTCCACGTACTCGTACCACTCGGCGTCGTCCCAGCCGAGTCTGTCGGCGTGACGGGCCCACGCCCACTGCAGGGCCTCGGCAGTGGCATCGGCAGCCCGCTGCCGGGGAGAACCCGTCGTCGATCGCGCGGCGTGCTCCGCGTGTTCGACCAGTTCCAGCGTCCTCCAGAAAGGGAACCTGGCGAAGAAGTCGAGGTTCTCGGCGATGGTGTGACGTAAAGCCTTGCCCCGGCCGTGGCTTTTGGAGGCATCCAGCCACGCCCCCAGCGAGGATGGCCATCCCCAGTTGTTCGGGGGATAGAAGGCAGCCGGGCGGATCACGGCGTCGAACCAGCCCTGGACGTACGCGTCAGAGGCGGCGACGATCGCGTGGACGTCAGCGTCAGTAGCCGGTTTCTCCGGGTCTATGTGGCCCCACAGCACCACAAGCGAGCGTTCGACGGCCGTCCGCATGGCACGGTGAAGATCGTCCTGCCGGGAAGGCTGCGCCCACGGCAGGAGGGCGGGATAGCAGACAGTGAAAGGATCTTGGTACACGGGTAGAGCCTAGGACTTGTTCGAGTGGTCATGTTCGGAGCCAGATGACAAGAGCGGCTGCGGTAGCGGTGCCGAGGAAAACGTAGCCGCGTTTGTCATAGCGAGTGGCGACCGCCCGGGACTGCTTCAAGCGGTTGATCGCACGCTCGACGGTGTTGCGTGCCCCGGGGCGAGAGAGCGGAGTTCTGAATGGCGGCACCGCGCGGCAAGGCGTCGGTTCAGCGCCTCGCCGCCGCCATGACCACGGCCATGTCCTCGCCGGTGAGTTCTGCGACGCGGTCAGGTTGGAGGCCTGCGGCCAGCGCCCGGGCGAGCAGTTCGTCGCGTCCGTGGGCGCAGTCGCGGTAGGCGAGGAGTTCGGCCTCGACCGCGGCCAGTGCTCCAGGAGCCGTCTCATGGCGCAGGCGGCTCAGTTCCTCATCGGCCAGGGGAACCGGTAGCCGCCTCGCCTCCGGCGGAACGGATCCCGTGTGCTCGGGCGGCACGAGCCGCAGCAGGGAGGAGGTCTCGGACACGTCGTGCGCGTCGAGCCAGGCGCGCACAGCAGGAGTCTCCATGCAGGCAAGGGGTCCGGCCGCCGACGGCGGCACGCCGGGTGCGCCGGTCGGCTCGGTCGTTTCGTCTACGAGAATCAGGTACGCGTCATCGGTCATGGCACACTCCTCGTCCCGTTCGTGGACCATCGGCGTTCCTTTTACCCCCCGTTCGCCTCCACACAGCCGGGCACATCCGTGTCCCGATGGCCGATCAGACGTCCTGACGGATACCGGAGAGGTCGTCAGCGAAGTGGCTCGCAGGGACGACCTGTCATTGCCCGCGAGCCGTGTCGAGTAGCAGTGTTGCAAGCCCCCGTACCTCTGGGGTGCTGTCGTCTGCTGCGCGGTCGGCGAGAAGTGCCGTGGTCCGCCGGTCCGGCCAGTGAAGCGCGACGATGTCGAGGGCCCGCCCTCGTATCAGGGGGTCGGGATCGTGGGCGGCGCTGTGTTCGGCGAGAGGCCGGCCATCGTCAGCAGCCGTGAGCAGCCGATTTTGTACGGCGAGCCAGCCGCTCGTTCATACTGCGGCTGAAGACGGAGAGCAGGCCGCCGGGCGGGACGGCGCCGATACACACGTCGAAGGCGGCTTTGCGGACCGACAAATCGGGATCGCTTTCGGCACGGACGGCGATCAGCGGCATTTGCCCCGCTGTCCCTGGCAGCTCCGCTAGGGCGGCCAGAGCGAGCCAGCGGGACTCCAGGTCTGGGGCGGAGCACGCCTGCGTGCGCAGCTGGTCGACGGCCGTTGCGCTTCGGTCGGGCCACCGGTTCGCCACCACCACGGCCGCCGCCCAGCGCAGGTCGGCGTCCGGGTCCTCGGCAGCGCGGTCGGCGAACCGGGCGCGCACCTCGTCGTCGTCCCACAGGGCGGCCCGAGGCTTCATCCAGCCTGCGCCGGACCGGACGGGAAGTATTTTCGGCGTTCTCGTGTGCAGGCGCCGTCGCAAGCTGCTCAGGCCGTCGACTTTGCATCAATCACAGGGCAGTTCACATACTCGGTTTCTGAACTCCCAGCCGGTCTCACGTAAATCGGCACGCGGGCGCATGTTGGCGGCGCCGGCCTCGCGGATACAGGCTGCGTCGTGTCGGCAGCGCGGTTTCGGCGGCCGTGGTGCGCCGGGTCTCGTGCACCCGTGCGCCTGAGGGTGAGCGATAGCAGGGCCTCTTGGTAGGGGAGCATGTGCCCAATTCGTTTGCTCGTGAGGGGTTGTCATGGGTTCCATCCGCCGCGCCGTGCCGCTGCTGCTGCGGATCGAGCTCCCCGGCGACGACCGCGCAATCATCCGCTTCGTGGCCGCGGTCATTGCCGCCGTCTCGTGATCGCCGACCTCCAGCAGGCGGTGGCGCACTACGCCCATGCCCTGGACGAGCTGAATGTGGCCGAAGTGCAAGACGGACCTCGGTTCGCTGACCGAGGAGGACAAGGCCACCGTCGAGGCGTGGCTCCACAGCCGGGACCGGTTCCTCACCGTGATCCCCCTCGCCGCCGTGTTGGCCAGGCGCCGGCAGCTTGTCCAGCGCCGCGCCTGGGCAAGCCACCTGTCTGGAGGCTTGCACCGAGAGTTGCACCGAAGGCTGGCCCACCCTTGTACCTGCTAGGCCGTTGTCCCGGGTCAGCCCAGCAGAGGTGATTGCCCTTCTTGATGAAGCCGGTGTCGTCGATGATGAGGACGCCGTCGTTCTCGCCGAGCTTGTCCGCGGCGTAGTGCTGGAGCTCGTCGCGGATGTCGTCGGGATTTCACTTCGCTCCGGCGAGCAGGTGCCGCAGGCCGTCAGGGCGGAGTGGCCTGCCTGCTCGGCCAGTTGCCAGCTGTCCTTGGTGGTACCGGGACGAGCAGGCCGCGTAGGCAGTCGCGCATGCGGCGGCGTAGTTCCACCCGGCCGAAGCGATGGCCGATGGTCACGAAGAGGTCGTCCAGTTCCAGCTCCCACTGCTCGGCAACACGCTCGGTGATCACGTGGGGAGACTGCCGAGCACCCTGTCACTATCTGCGGCGCTGTCGCACGATCGAGGGGTGGCCCGTCGAAGGCCACCCCTGAGCACTCCGCGGCCCACTACACTCCAGCCGCCCGGCGAAAACCGCAGGTCAGGCTGCGAAATCCTGCTGGAGTACTAGCTAGCCGGGAGACGTCCAGACGTCCGGCCCGGCTTCCCGCCACTCCACCCACGCCGCGCTCGCCACGTCTTCGGGCTCGACGTCTTCGGATCCGGTCTGGCGTAGGAACTCGACGATGTCGAGCAGCGTGTACGCCATGCCCATGAAGTGGCTGCCGACGCGGACTCGCCTGCCGCCGTCCTCGGCCGGTGGGTAGACGACGACCTGTGGTGTTTCGGTCACCTTTTCAGAGTGCCGCGCAGGCTGGCAGCGCGCATGCGGGACGCCAGAGCCATTCGTAGTCTGGTGGTGCTCGGGGCTGGCTCGGAGGTCTACCGATGCCCCGAACCATATGGTCAGGCGCTATTTCTTTCGGATTGGTCACTTCTTCGAACTATCGCGTGGGATTCCCGCCGAATGAGCTGTCGGGCTCATCCATGCCGGTAATACTTCAGCTGTAGAACGTGATCTTCATGCCTGATTCGCGGTTTGTCTGCGGTAGTGGCTGGCTTGGGCGCGGGCCTGGTGGCGGCGTCGCCAGTCGGACCAGCGAAGCCGGTGCGTCGCATCGCGCACAGGCGGGACGACGAGCGTCGTGAACAGTCGCTGGATCTCGTTGCAGGTGAGCGGGATCAGCCCGTCCGGGGCCGGATGGCGGGCGTGCTCGTCGGCGCGGACGACGGCGAGGAAGGCGTGGGCGAGCATGGCCAGGGTGACCCAACGGACCCAAGAGGTGAAGCGGCGGACCGTGTTCGTCTAGTCCGGCCAGACCCTTTCCGGATTGAAAAGTCTCCTCCACCCGCCATCTGGACCCGGCGACACGGACCAGCGTGGCCGTGGGCACTGCGGCGGGCGACCAACAGCGATAGAAGGCGAGTTCACCAGTGATGCGGTTACGGCGGATCAGCAGCTGGTGGCTGCCGGGCCGGGGTTCGACGAGGCCGATGATGGCCCAGTCGTAGAAGCGGTGACCCTTGGCGCCGGCCCCTGCCGACAGCTTCTGCCAGGCCCGCTTCGGCACCTTCGCGACCAGGGCGTCCGCGCCGCACTTTCCCGCACCGGTGGTGACGTCAGCCGAGCAGGCGACGGCGAGCACGTAGCCGACCCCGCGCTCTTGCAGCGCGGACTTCAGCTTCGGGTTGCCGCCGTAGACCTCGTCGCCCGCGACCCAGCTCACACTGTGCCCGGCGTCGAGAAACCGGCCGATCATGCGGGTTGCCAGTGCCGGCTTGGTCGCAAAAGCGGTGTCCTCGCCCAGGCCCGCATCCCGGCAGCGGCCCGGGTCGCACGTCCACGAACGCGGGACGTACAACTCGCGGTCCACCGCCGCGTGCCCGCGTAGACGAGGTAGACAGCGACCTGCGCGTTTTCGATTCGCCCGGCGGTGCCGGTGTGCTGGCGCTGGACCCTGACCGTAGAGGTCCCTTTCTTCAGGTCGCCGGTCTCGTCGACCACCAGGACCGCATCGTCGTCATGGAGGCTTTCCACGACGTAGTCGCGAACGTCGTCCCGGACAGCTTCCGCATCCCAGGAGGCACGGCACAGCATGTGCTGCATGCCGTACGGGCTGGCCTCTCCGGCCCACTCGGCAATCGTCCAGCAGTTCTTGCGCGGCAGATCTGACAAGAGCCCGAGCACCAGCCGTGCCGCCCGTCGACGCGGTTCGACCCGTGCGAACCGGCTGGCCAAGCGCCCCATCAGACAGTCGAAGGCTTCCTTCCAGCGGATGGGATCTATGCTGTGGCCCGCGGCCGTCGTCTCATCGTCAGTCCACACAACTCACGATGATCAGCGGTGGCCGCAATCACCTGGACAGCCTGGGCAAGCTGTCGGTGGCAGCTGCTACGAATGTCGGCATGACCGACGACGAGCTAATCCACAGGATCCGAGAGCAGGACGCGGCTGGCGAACTGCCAATACCTGCGCCGCCCGAGGCTGTGGCCGAGCTTGAGGCCGCAGTGGGGCATCCGATGCCGCCGCTCCTCAAGCGGATCTATCTCGAGGTCGCCGACGGTGGGTTCGGCCGCTGGGGGGAGGCTTTGTCCCTCACCGACACGACCTACAGCTTCAGCGACAGCCGTCGGTTGCTGGAGGAGTACTTGGGCTGGCGCGGAACCCCCAACTACCCGCGGTCTGTTGTACCGCTCTTGACGTGGGGCTGTGCCATCTGGTCCCTCGTCGACTACAGCACTCCAGAAGGCCGCATGTGGGGTTGGGATCCCAACGCCCGATGCCCTGAACACGGACATGCGCTGTTCCCCGAAGACCTCACACTGGCCGAACGGCTCTGCGGGTGGCTGGACGGACACTCGGACTTTCCGAAGGCGCCCGCGGGCCCGTATTGCACAGAGTGCTGAAACCGCGGCACTGCCGTGCGGCTGCATCTCAGTGGCCACTCTGACGGACACCCTGGAGCGCCTAACAGGTCAGCCGAAGCGACAGGCGCAATGAGCAAGATCCCGATCTACAGCTGGAGTATTAGAGCCACGGGCACTGAACTCTTTTCTCACGTCCGACAGCCACTTGTTGAACAGCACGAAACAGTTCAGCAGCGCAGTAAAGAGTTCAGAGGGTGGTGGAACCGTACGGCGTCGACGGTTCACTCCGAACCGACGAACTCGGACCCGCGAATCCGAGATAGCGCGGGCTAAGCCGCCTACGATGAGCCTCTGACAGTCGCCCGCGGTTCAGGCCACACCCATGGCCGAGAGGACTCCCCGTCTGCTTCAAGGCCGTTGCGCCAGTAGCTCCGTCCCAGACGCCGCAGAAGGATGGTGAAGTCTCCGGCGTCGGCGGCGGCGCTACCGCCTGCTGCTGGACCTCCTGGCCGAGCACCGCGACACCGCCGATGCGCCGATTCCGGTGGCGATCGAGACCAGCCGCGGCCTGCTTGTTCGCCACGCTGAGGCAGGGGCCTCGGCAGATCTACGCGGTCAACCCGATGGCGGCCTTCCGCTACCGGGACCGCCACGGCGTGAGCCGCAAGAAGTCCGACCCCGGCGACGCACTCGTGCTTGCCAACATCATCCGCACCGACATGCCGATGCACCGGCCGCTGGCCGCCGACACCGACCGGGCCCCGGCGGTGGCTGTCCTGGCCCAAGCCCAGCAGGACGCGGTCTGGAGCCGGCAACAGGTCTGCAACCAGCTTCGCTCGCTGCTGCGCGAGTACTTTCCGGCGTTCTTGGAGGCGTTCAAGGACAAGCAGGGCGGTCTGGCCCGTCCCGACGCCCGCCGGATCCTGGCGGTGGCACCGACGCCCGCGCTGGCCATGCCGCTCTGGCGCCTGACGGCCATGATGAAGCGGGCAGGCCGCCGCAGGAACATCGAGGCCGACGCTGCGCGGCTGCAGCAGCTCTTCCGCCGGGAGGCCCCGCATCAGGTCCCGCTGGTCGAAGAAGCGATGGCAAGCAGGCCGCGGCCCTGCTCCTGCAGCTGGACGCCGCCTGCGAAGCAGTCGCGGACCTTGGCCAGCCCACCGAGGAAGCCTTCCGAGTCCATCCCGACGCCACGATCATGCTGAGCTTCCCCGGCATCGGCTCCCAGATCGGCGCACGGATCCTCGCGGAGATCGGCGACGACCGCACCCGGTTCGCCACCGCCGGAGGGCTGAAGGCATACGCGGGCGCGGCCCCCATCACCCGTGCCTCAGGCAAGCGCCACTACGTCGGACGCCGGTTCGTCAAGAACAACCGGCTCAACCACGTCGGCCACCTCTGGGCCTTCGCCTCACTCGGCGGCTCGGCCGGTGCCGACGCCCACTACCGACGCCGACGGACCGGCGGGGACTGGCACATGCAGGCCCTGCGGCACCTGTTCAATCGGATGCTCGGGCAGCTCCATCACCGCCCCCAGCCCCGGGTCCCCTTCGACGAATCCGTCGCCTTCCCCGTCACTCCAGGCACGGAAGTGCCGAGCGGTTGATTCCGGGTTTCCTACCAGTGCAGCGTGATACTGCCGTCGGCGTTGATCTCCTCGTGCACCGTTTCGACATGATGCTGCCACGCAGGTATCTCTGCTTCGGCAGTCGCGCGGAGCCAGTCGGTGAAGGACGAGTAGCTACGGACGGGGACGTCCGCGTGCTGGCCTTCGGAGTATGACCAGACCTCAGGGTCAGGTCCGGTGCCTCGCATGAAATCGAACTGGTAGCCCTGGTGCATGGAGAAGACGCGGTCGGTGGGCTCGAAGCGGAAAGGCGATTGGTTCTCTTCGAGGAGCTCGCGGGCAGCCGTTCCCAGGCCAAGGACCCGGGGGTGGTAGACGTCCTCCCCCTGCATGAAACGCCCGGCGCCACCGCCGATCAGAGAAAGGAACTCACGATAGGCCTCTGCCATCGGAGCCTGTTGATCACGTTCAACAGCCAGGACGACCTCGAACGGCAGGCCCTGAAGCTGCTCCGGCCTGGCTGTCGTGCCGTCGGTGATCGCGTCGACCACAGCCTGAACCCGCTGCTTAGGCGTCAGTTGCTCAGTCGACAATGGGATCGCTGGGCTCTCGTCCCGGCGTCGATTCCACCACATCTGGCACCCCACCCTCTCTGTGGTCGAGAGCTTACGCGTGCTTCGATCAAGCCTCGATTCCGACAGCGGCACTGGTGCAGTCGTCACCCTCGGCATGATCAGCTTGACGGTCGGTCACCGACTCCGGCGTCCGGTTCAGCCCGGGCGGGCGGCATCGCGCCCTGCACATCCCCTGGCACCGGATCGTCGCCCTCACCGGCGCCCCGAACTGGGACCGTGGCCACGGCATGCCAGATCTGTGGCGCCCCTACGAGCCCGTCGCCGCACCCCTGCCACCCGCCGGCCCCACGAGCACGAGGAGCGCCGGTCTGCGCGCCGTGGCGATGCCGGACGGTGCCGCATAACCGGGGAGCCCACAGCGCGGTGTTGTAGGTCGGCGGTGAACTGTCGGCCGCCAGCGGCAGGTCAGGCGCGGGGAGGGACGGGCTTGCTCAGGAGCGTTGGAACGAAGATCGCCGTCGTGTAACCGTCGACGGGCAGTCGCGCTGGGCCGTGGGGGCCGCTGCCGCCTGCCCCGGCGCCCAGGGGTGGGACCGGCGCCGGGGTAGCCTCGCGAGCCGTGTACGTACCGCCGTACCCGCCGGAGGACATCGCCACCAGCCCCACGTGATCTCGGACCCGGACTCATGTACGGTCTCTCCGGCCGGTCGGCCGCCGCCGTGGCTCAGGAGTAGGTCATCGGGCAGCCGTGCCGCAGGGAGTACTGCGCGGCGCGCAGGTAGAGCGCCACGTAGAAGGCCGCATCCCGGTCCTCGGCCCACGGTCCAGGCCGCACCCGGGCGGTCCGCTCAGCCCCGCCCTCCAGGAACCACAGGGTCAGTGCGAGGTTCTCGCCCGCCGGTATCGCGTCCACGGGCAGTCCGACGGCACCGGCCAGCCGCTCGGCCAGGGCGAGCACCCGCGGGGCCCCGGCGACCGCTGTCTGTTCGCCGGAGTACGCGGTGCCGACGGGGAGCACGATCTCCTCCTCCAGCGCGAACGGCACCAGCACGCTCCAGTCGAGGAGGGCCGACAGCTCCGCGTCGGTCAGCCGCGTCCTGCACAGCGCCACGAAGCCGTCCATGGACGGGCTGACCTTCTCCTCGAACCAGCCCGGCGCCTCCCGTGCGGCCTGCCGCAGCTCGTACGGGGGCAGCCCGCGCCGCTCCAGCTCGGTGTTTAACGCGGCGGCGAGGCCCCCGTACCCGTCCTCCCCCGGCCGTGACCAGTCCTGCGCGGCGACACTCACCAGATAGACACCCATGATCGCAACGTACCGGCCGCCACCGACAAAAACATCCCGGCCCCGAGGGCGAAGGAGAAGGGCGTCCCGCTGAGCCCCGAGCAAAGCGCGGCGGTTCTGCGCGAGCGCTGCCTGGGCTTCCTCTTCGGCTTCCCGAGCCTGCCCATCCAACTGGACGGCGTGATCTGGCAGTCGAACCGGGAACTGCCCGTTGACGCGAACTACCTGGCGGGCATCGACCGGGACATGAACCGCGTCGGCCTGCGCCTCCTGGGCTGGACGACACTCGCCGGGCGCCGGCCTGACCCGCACAAGCAACTGCCCGAGCCCGACCAGCTGAAGGACCACTCCTTCGTCCAGCGGTACCAGCCCATCGCCAAGCGCCTGCGCACGGCACTGGAAGCCCGTCCCGCCAGCCCGGAGTGACCGAGGAGACGGACCCGCCTACGCCGCTCTGGCATAGGCCGGACCCGACGTGGTCCGGGCGGCCACGGACCCGACCACGACGGGTGCGTACCCCGGCCACGCTCCGTGCGGGGCGTGTCCCACGTGAACTGGCGCGGCCGCGGCCGGGGATCAGAGCGCGCTGAGCCGGCTGCGCGTCGGCGGGGCCGCGGCGTTCTCCCGCAGGTGTCCCTCGCGCCGTGCGATGAGCCGGTCGACGCCATCTTCGAGCGGGCCGGGGTCTCGGAATCCGGCACTGCCAGCCGAACACGAACGGCGCCGCTCCATGGGGTGCAGCGCCGTGGTACCAGCCCGGCCCCGGGGGGCCGCGTCAGGAGACGGGGAACCGACGGAATTCGCTGACCTGCTGAAAGGCCACCTCTGCGGGTTACGAGTCCAGCGATGCCGAGGTCACGAACGGACTACAGCATGCCGATCGGAATCGAGTTGTCGTCGAGGACATTGATCGTTGGGTTGTCGGCGATGCCCTCCTGTGCAGTGTTGCCGTTGTTACTGCCGTGGTTGGAGGTGGACGTCTGGGGCGCGTTGTTCACACCGAGGTTCTGGGCGAATTGTCGATGACGCTGATGTTGTCCCCGCCGATGATGTGGGCCGAGGCGGGGACGGCGGTGGCGAGAGCGCAGGCGCCGGTCACGACAGCGACGCTGAGGGCCCGATAGACGATCTCGGACATACCTGATCAACGAGCCCGGTGAAGCGCGGACACAACGCCTTCGGTGGGGCACTCCTGTGCGGAGAGTGACCGGACTTACCAAGGTGTGACGATCATCCTGTACGTCTCATCGAATCTTGCTCACCGCGCGGGGTGTCTAGTAGATCGGGCCGCGTAGCCTCACCTGTGTGCCTCGCCATTCGAAGAAGCCCCGCCGGCTGGTCGCCGACGGGCGCGTGTACATGTGGACGATGCGCCACAGCCACCGAAGGGGCCACGATGGGCGGTCCATGGACTGCCGCCAGATTCTCACCCTGTCCCCTCAGCCTGCCGGCACCGGCGGGCCGCTGCGCATTGTCTTTGCCGCCGGGCCCGGCCGGTACGTCCCGGGCGGGGCCCCCTTCGGCTCCGGGGACGTGGGCTTAACCCGGGGCGCAGACCTGAACCTGCACGAGCCGGGCGCCGTCCGGGCGCTGCTCGATGTGGCGCTGGCCCGTGGGTGGCAACCGGAGGAGCGGCGGGCGGTGGAGGTCGACGGCTGGCCCCTGTTGGAGGCGGCGGTCGCCGTGCAAGCCGGAGACGCCGGCCCCGAAGCCCCGTAGCTACGGCGATCAAACTTCAGTGAGACTGGTCAAACTCCGTTGAGTCGGGACACGGAGTGCCACGACCGCGCCGCCTCGTTCTGTCACCTTGGGGACCGGCATTTCGTCGGTTCCCCGAGACGGCTTTGAGGTTCTGGCGGCGCTTGGCGTCCTCGCGGCGCCGACGCTTCTCGGTGAGCTGGTCCTGGTAGGCGGTGATGACCCTGCGGTAGCGGTCGACGAAGTCGGTGGCCTTGAGGCGCTCGTTCTTCGGCATCGCCTTGACGGCCGCGATGGCGTCCTCGGGGGAGAGGTAGGCGGCGAGCATGGGGTTGAGCTGGTAGACGACGGCGCGCTGCTTCTTCACCAGCTGCGCCAGGTCCAGGTCGCGCAGGGCCGCGTTGATGGCCGTCCGGCTCAGGTTGAGCATCTGGGCGATGATGCCGTGGTCGATCTCGATGCGGCCGCCGGGCTCGCGGTGTGAACAGCGCGGACCACTTGTACGTGAAGTCGGCGGCCGCGGTCTGGCTTGCCGAACGCGGGCAGCAGGCCAGCTTCGAGTAGACCGCCCCGAGGGGCGCCGCTCGGCTCCGTCGTCGACGTCCGCTGGCATGACCTGGTCAGGGTTGACGGCGTTCCCATCCGCACCACCCGTGCCGATCTCGTTGTCGGCCTCGGGTGGCCCCTGTGGAGCGTCCCGGCAGTCGGCGGCCTTCTGCGAGGTGCCGCTGGAGGTCGATGTGGCGGAACTGGTATACCGCTCCCGCCTGTCTCAAGACGCCGCGCCTCTCGTGGGCGTCGCCTAGGAAGCTCATCAAGCGCCAGGGCACGTGCCCTGCCACCGCCAGTTTGATATGCGCCACCCGGAACTCCATCCACACTGAACGGATGAGTCCGAGCACGAGACCAATTGGGAAGGTGACCGCGAACGCCAGCGCAATGTCTTCCCCGACCACCCGGCCCCCCAGGGGGATAAGGAGCGTGTACAACAGTGTATACATCAGCACGCCCGTGGTCCCGCCCAAGAAGGTAAGGGCCCAGAAGGTGCGTTGGTCCCGAGCCAGGACTGTTCTTGGCCCCACTGCCTTGTCCAGGTCGGGGTGCACCGACCGAAGTCCGCTCAGGAGGGCAAATGGGACCACGCCGGTGAGCCCGCCGATAAAGCCGGCCATGGGTCCAATCTCCAGCCCAGAACTGGTCCCGAACGCAAACCCGAAGAAGAGGCCGAGAGTGAGTCCGCCTGTCCGCCAACCGGATCTCTCTCTCCAGCTCCAGCGAAACCCCGAGCTTGGGCTTCTTTCTCCTGATTTTGAGGCGACCACGGCTGCCACTAGTGCGAATGAAATCCCTACGCAGAGAAAGACACCGAGCCCGGTCGCGAAGCCGTCATAGAGTCCTGCCACGAGGCCTCCGGGGAGCCCGCCCATGAGGCTGGCCGTAAGCCCGATCGCCAGCGGCTGTCCGGAGGGGAAGGCTTTATGAAGTTGCCACCAGGCGAGGTTGGGGGTCCCCCCGAGCGTGTGCTGAAGGTGGCTGGCGAGGAAGGCGAGGGTGCGCTGTGCTTTGTGAACGCTCCAGCGTGGGGGGTGCTGAGGGTGGGGGCGGTAGGCGGCGGGGATGAACGCGGCGAACAGATGGGTGTCGAGGTCCCGGCGGGTGGGGTAGCGGGCCTGGTCGAGGAGTTCATCGGGGTCGGGAAGTTCGGTGACCTCTTCGTCGGGGCGGGGGTTGTAGATGGTGCGGGCCAGGAACAGGCCGAGCGGGGTGCTCAGTGCTTCGGAGGCCGAGGTGTCGGTGCCCAGCGCAATGGTGACCCGTCTCCAGCGGGCTGCGGCCGGGGTGCCGGCGCCTCCGGCATCGCGCTCCAAGTAGGCAGCCGCTTTCGCGGGATCCAGGGGCAGCAGGCGGATTCCTGCCGCTCCATTCAGAAGCACCTTGGTCCCGGATGGAGCGGTAAGGGCGCTGCGGTACTCGGCGGTGCGACTGGAGAGCACGAGCGGTTGCCCTGCGGGTAGTGCCTGGTTGATGCCATGCAGGGCCCGGGCGCCCACGGCTTCAGGGAGTTCATCCAGGCCGTCGAGGATGGGCAGGATGAGCCGCTGCTTAAGCAAGGCGCGTGCCAAGGTGCCGGTTGCGCCCGGTGGGCGATCGGCGGGTACGGGGTCGCGTAGAGCCGGGTGGTCTTGCTCGAGTTCCTGGGTCATCCATGCGTACAGGTCCTGCCGGGCTGGGTCCCAGGAGGCCAGTGAAAACAGGACCGGGACGGGGCCCTGGGGAGGGCGGCGTTCGAGCAGGGCCAGGAGCAGGCGGATCAGCAGCATGGTCTTGCCCCCACCAGGATCGCCGAGGACCACTAGACGGCAGGTGGGAACGCGCTCGAAGGTCTTTGCGATCTCACCCCCCTCGCCGGCCAGTCCTCTGGGACTGACAGCCCACGTGGAGGCGGCTTCCGAGGACTGGCCAGGCCAGCTTTCGGCGAGCTCCCTCAAGTGTGGCCACGACTCCACCAGGTCCGCGTCGGCCGCGACCCATTCGACCGACAGCGGGAAAGGGTCGTTGAGGCGGCGTACCTGCGCCTCGGCCTCCCACTGTTGGCGCACCCCCTGGGCAAGTTGGTCGGCTACCTCCTCCAGGGGGGCGGGCACGCGCCCGTTCTTGCCGCGGTGAAGCACGGCAATCACTGCGGCAGGTAGCGCCAGCAGACCGGTGAAGGCGGACACGAAAGTGACCAGATCTTTGAGCTGGTGGCCGCGAGCGACGTACCACGCCAGGAATACTCCGACCGTGACTACATACAGCAGTCCAACCCACTTCGGTGCACGTCTCACACAGTGATCATGCGGGACTGCGAACGGCATTCCCATGATTTGACGTCGTCGATCGTCGGACCGGCAGGGAATCTGGCGATCCCATCACGGGATCGCTAGGCGAGGAAACGCCGTAAGACCCAGGTCAGCGAGTTCCGTCGGTAGCCTCGGCCTCGGTACTGATGGGCTCGCGTATTCAACTGTCGCCGGTTCCTGGTGGAGGCGGGGGTTATGGTGACTGTGTGTGATCGTTGGGTGGTTTACGGGATTATGGCTGCCGCCACTGTGCCGTGAACGCGCGGGCGGGGTTCTCGGTGAAGATTGCAGGGGCGATGTCGGGTCCCAGTTCATTCTCGATCCGCGGACGCAGGCCACTCAGCAGGAACGGCATGCCCGGGCCGTCGGCGTGACTGTGTCAGGTAGTCGACGAGCTCGGTTTCGGCTTCCATCCACCCGAGGACTACGAGGACTGCTGGGAGGGCCGACTGGCGCTCGCCCGCTGGTGGGCCGCCGAGATCGTCGGCGGATGGCTCACCCCCCTCGAGGGCGCCGAACTCACCGTCGAGAACGTCGCGGAGGCCTACGGGCAGTCCGAGGAGTTGGCACCCATGGTCGACGCGGTGCGGGCGCTCCAGGACTACGGCGGGCCACACTTCCCCGACGACATACCCGCACACCTGACCCGGGCCGCCCACGAACTCCTCGCCCGCATCCCACCCCCGTCCACACCACCCTGAGAACACGACCGCGCCAGGCGATCAACATGACCGAGGCGTTCGGATGCCGTCCGCCGCGGCGCCTCGGGAAGCGACCAGGGACGGCCAGGACGATACTTCTCGCCATGAGAGTCAGATGTCTGGAGATCATCCACCCCGACGGCGACGTCCCCGTCACGGAATTCGACGGGATCCAGGTAGGCGGTGTCTACCCCGTTATGGAGATGGTCGCCTACGACATCGACTGCCAGATCCGCGTGCTCGGCCCCGATACGCCCGACCCCGGACTGCTCTGGGACCCCGCCTCCTTCGAGACAGTGGACTCCCGGATACCGCCCGGCTGGACCCTGGTGATCGCCAATGGCCGCACCCACCTCGCCGACGCCCGCTGGCAGCGCCCCGGCTTCTGGACCGACTACGCCCACGGCGACCCGCAGGCCCTGGCTGACTACGAGCACGTGAAGCGCGAGCTCCTCGCCACCACCCCGCCAGGCGAGCACTGACCCCTGCGGCCAGGTGCCCTCTCCCGCATCCGAACGGGCAGGCCAGCAACCCGACGGAGACGGACCAGACCACCTGAAAAACCTGCACCCTGGCGTCTCAGCCAATCTGGTCGTGCCAGGTTGCGGCCACCGGAGCGGACCAGATCATCTGACGCGGGACATCCGCGCGGGGAAATAGCAGCGCCTGACCGCGGCCGTCGGACCTTGATCGGCGAGGGCTAGACGGCTGCGGTCAGGGTGCGGGGCTGAACCCTTCGAAGTGGACAGGGGGCAGCGAGCGTGGTGGCGAGCGGAGACGGCGCGCCGACGGGTCCGGCTGTCGTGCACCGAGCCGGGCGCGGCCCCCTGCTCGCCTGACCACGTACCACGCTGGCTACCCTCAATGATCAGTCGGCTCAGGCGTTGCCCCATGCTTCGAGGAATCGTTTGCGGTCGTCCTCTGTCTCGTGCAGCTGACGCCTGGCGAGTAGAACATGCCAGGCGGGGTTCTCGGCGTCACGCAGCCACACCTGCCGGAGGTACCGGCCACCTGCTACGAACGTGTCATGAGCCAGTGCGCCGATCAATTCGGTCACGGCGTCGTGCTGCGCAGCCGGGGGGACAACGGCCGGCGCTCCGTGGCGGTGATTGCCGCCCAGTTCGCGACGCGCCCGCCACCCGCGTCTGGGGACTACTCGATTTTCAGCAGTTGGGCGTAGTACTGCGAAATGGAGTTCGGCCTCTCCCGCGCACAGGCGTACCAGCTGCTGGACGTCGCCCCCGCAGAGGCGCCGGGGGGCGAGGCTGTCAGATGTTATGCGAGGCCTGCGGCAGCAGCCTGGGGGCTGGGGGCGTCGGTGAGCAGCAGGGCGCTGTCGTGGGTGGAGCGCAGCATTGGCATGGGCCGGACTCCTTGATGGCGCGCACGAGTCCACCTGACAGCTCTGACGATGACCTGCCAGCCGGGGACTTCGCAGGGGTCTTCAAGGCGCCTCCGGCACCTTCCGCCGTCGCGTCTTCTGGCTGCTGCCCCACGACCGCGACAGCGAACCCGACGGCCTGTACGCCAGGAGTGCTCCAGCCGAAGCCGTCGACCCGCGCACCCTGGAACCCCGCGTCAAGGGCTACAAGACCGAACGCTCCGAAGGCGGCCCGCCCTCCCGCGCCATGAGGGAACTGGGTATACAACTCCCGCTGTAGCCGTTCGAGGAGCGGACGTCCCTTCGCCAACGACCTCAAGACGCCCCATCTGCTCATCGCCCGGAGTCGGCAAACCACTCGAAGTCCGCCAGCGCGCCGGCCGACTGGGAGCCCACCACCCGTGCCTTCTGGTGCACGTATGCAGAGGACTGCACCCACATCAAACCGGTCGGGAAGCCGACCAGTACCAGCAAGGAGGAGACGCCCCAGTCGTCCATGCTCGACACCTGCAACAACTGACATCGGCGCGCCCGGGACTGCTCGGACGGGCCGGACACGCTGTCCAATTGTCGCTCAAAGTGACGGCGTGGTATCACTTGGCTGACATCATCAACTCCACCCGCACAGTTCCCAGCGAGGTGACCGGCGAGAGACGAGTGCTGGTGTCATGTGCCGATAAGGAGGCCTTGCGGTCTTCGCACGCCAATGGCGGTCCGGCCTGTCCGTGGGACGTCTGTCTAGGGGGCGCCGTCGATGGCTTGGCTTCACCACACCTGGTTGGTCGATTACGCATTACCTGCCGCCGTGAGCGCGGCCATCGCGTGGGTGGGGCTGGCTCGCGAGTTCGCCGGGAAAGGACGGCTCCTGGGCAGCTGGGCATCGTCTGCGCTGATGCTGCTCGTGCTGGTGCTGATGGGTGCGGTGGCGGCCGGCGCGGTGGTGCTGCTGCCGCACGCGGCGTCAATCCCGCCGGTGATCGCGGGCGCGGCGACAGGGGCCACCGCGCTGCCCCGACGCAAACAGGACGAGACGTCGCAGCCGTACATCAAGTTCATGACCTTGGGTATCGCCCTGGTCCGGGAGCGGCTGGTGCAGCGTGTGCACCTCGACGCCTGCGCCTGGTCGGACCGCTTCCTCCAGGGCATCGAAACGTCCGCGCAGCTCAGAGTCTTCGTCCACGACCTCAAGCTCTACCTGCTGGAGCGGCATCCACTCGCCGTCGAAACCAAGATGATCAACGCCATCTACACGGACGTGGAGACGGCAACCGACGCGGCGCTGGACGTGCAGACAAGCATCGACGAGGCGTGCCGTCAGGCCGAGCGCGCACCCACGGCTGACGAACTCGTCGCCCGTCGCCAGGCCTTCGGAACCGCCCTAGCCCAGTGCGGACACCTGCTGCGTTTCGCGTACGTGCACGGCCGCCGCAGCGAGAACGAAGAACTCAAGGCCCTGCGGGCGAAGGCGATGTCCAACGACGCCTTCCACAGCCCGGCCCTGCCACCACAACGTCGCTGGTTCGACCGCTGGCTCATCCGCTAAAAACCCAGGTGAGCCGCCGCACGATGACGACGCGCCGCACAGGCCCACCTCAAGGCTCAGCGGCGAGCCGACAGACCGCTGCCCGTAACGAGCGACGAGTCCTTGCTATCGCGGGCTTTGGCATCCGTCGACTTCGGCCGGGGACGGAAGGTGATCTCCACATCGGCATCCAGCGCCTCCGCCACGGCGGCGAGGCTGCGGACTGTCAGGTTCGCATCGCCAGACATGATCTGGCTGACCCGGCCCGGGCTGACCCCCATGGCCGCAGCCAGATCGGAGCGGGTCTTGTTCTGTCCCGCCAGGAGGCCGGCCAGGGAGGCCGTTGCCTGCCGCGCTATCCGAGAAGCCGCTGAGGTCGTCCGGCTGTCGTCACGGGCAAAAATGCCCATGATTCACCCCCAACTCATGAAGCTGCAACGCTCGTTGCCGCTCCATCAGCATGCCACCTTTAGCTAGAGCTAAAAACTCGGATGGTGAAGAATCTACGCCCTTCACAGGTGCTGGCATGCAACACCTGGCCAGAAAACCGACCCTATGTCATTCCATTGGAGCAGCGCCCGGCGTCGGCCGAGTACTTGCGTCGGCGACACCGTCTCTGACCCTCCGGCAGCGGCTGGTGCTCCCGCTTCGCCGCGATACGCTGCGCCATGCCCTCGGTGCACTGGTCGCGGAATTTCCGGGCCCTGATCGTGACGAGGAGGCCGAGGGGGCGCTCGCGCTCGTGGACATACTGGCCCGGGACCTCGACCGGCGGCTGGAAGCGAGAACTGGTCCGAACGCGTGTCCTCGCTGACGACGTGACCGGGCCGAGCCATCGTTGCGTCATGCTCGCACTCCAGCGCCCCGGACTCCTCAGGATGCTGTGCCCTCTACGAGGCGAGTACAGGCCATTGTCGTTTCCCGAGAGCAGTTGGCGACAAGATGGGCAGTTCCTGTGTCGAGCGGTGATCAGCCTGCGGTGAGCCGGCGGGCTTCCACTCGGAGGCCGTGGTAGACCTGCCGCCCAGGGCCATCGCCCGGCCTGGTTCCGGTCAGGATGACGGGGCGGCCAGGACGGTGGCAGCCAGCAGGAGATACCTGATCATCGGATTCGGGTCGCCCTTGCGGCTGACCAGGACGACCTGGCTGGGGGGAGCACCCTCGATCGGGACGGTGACGAGGTCAGGACGCAGTGAGCTGCGCCGATCGCCGACCGGTAGGACGGCGATCGCCCTGCCACTCGCGACGAGTTCGAGCTTGTCCTCGTAGCTCTCGATCGGCGGCACGCCAGCCCCGAGGATCCGGTAGGACGTCCAGCCCGCGGTCTCGAACGCGCACGGGGCCGCCTCTTCGCCGGCCAGTTCTTCGGCGGTCACCGACGCGCGGTCGGCCCAGGGATGGCCGCGGGGGACCACGAGCATCCGGGGCTCCTCGTACAGGGGGGTCGTGGACACGTTGTCGGCGGCGAGCGGCAGCGGGGTTCGCGCGATCAGGGCGTCGACGCGCTTGTCGGACAGTGCGCCGACGTCGCGGCAGCTCAGATGCCGGGTGGCGATCTCGGCGTCCGGGTGACGGTGGCGTAGTTCCCGTACGGCGGCGGTGATCACCAGGTCTTCGACGTAGCCGATGGTGATTCGTTCGGTCCGGGCTTGTTCACGGACGGCTAGTTCGGCCTGGCGGGCGGCCTGCAGCAGGGCTTGGGCCTGAGGGAGGAATATCTGGCCGGCCGGAGTGAGCCGGGTGCCCTGGGGGGTGCGGTCCAGCAGTCGTGTGCCGAGATATTTCTCGAGCCGTTGGATCTGGCGGCTCAGCGCCGGCTGGGCTACGTGCAGGTCGGCGGCGGCCCGGCCGAAATGCCGGTGCGCCGCCACCACGGTGAAGTAGCGCACCAGCCGCAGTTCCAGGTCCTGTCCGAGATCGTTCACCGTTGCAGGGTACGCGTCATGCTGTTTCGGGATGACCGGTTGCCGGAGGGGTCTTGGACGGCCATGCCGTCCGGGGCCTTGACTGAAGGAGCAACGTTTCCCAGAGAAAGCGACAGGCGCGATGAAGGCGATCCAGTTCCACGAGGCCGGCGGGCCGGAAGTTCTGCGGTACGACGAGGTGCCGGTTCCCGAGATCGGTCCGGGCGAGGTGCTCGTGCGGGTGCACGCGGTGGGCATCAACCCGCCGGACTGGTACCTGCGTGAGGGGATGAAGGTCATGCCGGCCGAGATGAGGCCGGTGCTGGAGTTCCCCCTCATCCCCGGAACGGACATGTCGGGCGTGGTCGAGGCGGTCGCTCCGGACGTGTCCGGGTTCGCCGTCGGTGACGAGGTCTTCGGCATGCTGCGGTTCCCGGGATTCGACGGCCGGACGTACGCCGAGTACGTGGCCGCGCCGGCTTCTGACCTGGGTCACAAGCCGGCCGGTATCGACCACGTTGAGGCGGCCGGGGCGCCGATGGCCGTGCTGACGGCCTGGCAGTACCTGGTTGATCTCGGCCACGACGTGCCGTCTCCGTTCACCGGCCAGGTGCACCAGCCGGTGCCGATCACGCCAGGGATGACCGTGCTGGTCAACGGGGCCGCTGGTGGAGTGGGTCACTTCGCGGTGCAGCTGGCGAAGTGGAAGGGGGCACACGTCATCGCGGTGGCCTCGGGGCGGCACGAGCAGTTCCTGCGCAAGCTCGGCGCCGATGAGTTCATCGACTACACCACGACGCAGGTCGCGGACGTGGTCAGCGGCGTCGACCTGGTGATCGACACCGTCGGTGGCCCGGACGGTTCACGTTTCCTGACCGTGCTCAAGCGCGGCGGCACCATGCTTCCGGTGTTCTTCGCCAAGTACGATCCGGAAGAGACGGCGCGTCTTGGCATCACCGTCTCGAACATTCAGGTGCGTTCCAGCGGCCCCCAGCTCGCCGAGATCGGGCGCCTGTTCGACGAGGGCAAGCTCCAGGTCGGGGTGGACAGCACCTACCCGCTTTCCGAAGCGGGCAGCGCACACACGCGAGCCGCGCAGGGCCACATCCAGGGCAAGATCGTGCTGACGGTGGTCTCGTGATCGCCGACCTCCAGCAGGCGGTGGCGCACTAGCCCATGCCCTGGACGAGCTGAATGTGGCCGAAGTGCGAGACGGACCTCGGTTCGCTGACCGAGGAGGACAAGGCCACCGTCGAGGCGTGGCTCCACAGCCGGGACCGGTTCCTCACCGTGTTCCCCGTCGACGCCGTGTTGGCCGGGCGCCAGCAGCTTGCCCAGCCGACCATCGACCCGTTCCTGCTGACCGGGGAAGCGAAGTGACCGGCGGCCGCAGTCCGCAGCGACAGGCATCGAAGGGCTTGGATCCCGCGCGCCCGGCCGCCTTGGATCCCGGGCGCCCGGCCGCCTTGGAGGCCGGCCGCCAGGCCGCCGCAGTGCGGCGCCGTGCCGACAGCGAAGCGTGCCGACGACGCGTGCGGGGCGTCATCGCCGGCATGCGCAAGACCCGCAAGCCGCTCTCCGACGCGGAGATCACCCGGCGCGCCGAGGTCAATCCCCAGTACCTGCAACGACACCGGGACCTCAGGGCCGAGGCGGAAGCCGTCCGCGCGCACCTCGCCGGCGACCGGCGCCGGGCAGCGGCGCCGGGCAGCGGCTCCGAGCGGCATCCGACGGGCGCTGCCCGGGCCTGCGGCAACGTCGGCAGGCGGCCCGTCGGATGCCCCGAGATCATCCAGGCCGCCCCTACCCTGCTGCCCGACTCCGAGCAGTCGGTCACCAAACTCCTCGGCGTCAGCCCGGGCACCCTCTACAGCCGCATCCCGGCCTCCGGGAGCCGCGCGAGGCCGATGATATCTGGGGCTCTCGCCTGTTTTCGCCGGTCAGCGCCTCGAGGAGTAGTAAGGCAAGTAAGGCACATCACTCGGCCCGTCCGGGGCGTGTTGACGGGAGTAGTGACTTACGGCGTGTAGGACGGTCAGCAGCTTGCCGTGCGCGTGAGCGGTGCACTGAACGCGTTGGTCATTCATTCGGTGCGCCCGGATTTCGTTTGCGCTATTGACTGTCAGTCGTTGAACGCCGTGGCCACGGCATCTCCGAGCTGATTCAGGACGTCCCGCGAGAGCTGCACCGACCCGGTGAACGAGAAGAAAGCGTGGGTGGCACCCTTGACCGGGAGGTGCGTGACCGCCACGCCGGCGTCGGCGAGCTTCTGCGCGTACCGGTCACCCTGGTCCCGCAACGGATCGTGTTCGGCGGTGACGATGACGGCGGGAGGCAGCCCGGCCAGCTCGTCGGAGCGCGCCGGCGAGACACGCAGGTCCGCGCCTTCGTCGGGCGTGTTGAGGTAGAGGCCCCAGAACCACTCGAGCCAGCTGCGGCTCAACAGCGGTCCGGCCATGTTCTCGTACATGGAGGGGCTGTCGTCGAACCGGTCGACCGCCGGGTACGCCAGTACCTGCAGTGCGATCCGAGGTCCCCCGCGCCGCTGCGCTTCCTGCACGAGGGCCGCGGCGAGGTTGCCGCCGGCGCTCTCGCCGAACACCGCGATGCTTTGCCCGTCGCCGCCGAAACCTCCGGCGTTGGCCGCGACCCACGTCAGGGCGGCGTAGGCGTCTTCGATCCCCGCCGGGAAGCGGTGTTCGGGCGCGAGCCGGTAGTCGACGGAGACCACGATCGTGCCGGAGCGGTTGGCCATGATGCGGGCGATGTGGTCCTGGCTGTCCAGGTCTCCGAGCACCCATCCGCCCCCGTGGAAGAAGACCGTCACGGGCAGCGGCCTGGAGCGCGGGACGGTGGCGGGGGCATAGATGCGGATGGGAACCTCGAGTCCTTCGGCGGCGGCCACTGCATCGTGCGCGCTGCCGACCGGCTCGACGTCGCCCGCGAGGGTGGAGAAGCTGCTCACGAGGTCGCGGTTCTCCGCGACCGTTCGACTCTCCGGTGCCGGTTCGCCTCCTTCGGCCAGCTTCTCGAGCAGCGCATCGATCTGGGGGTCGAGGGACATGATGAGGACCTTCCTGGAGCTGGCGAAACGACACGGATTGGAATGACTGTTCCAATCTCTACAAGTCGCAGGAGTGGAGCAGCGGCAGTGTGATGCCGTCCGGCGCTGGATCGCCGGCCCCGGCTGCGCTGTCGTATCCGTTCTGGATGTGGGCCCGCAGGGAGCGGTGCACTGTGTGCGGATCAGCGGGCGATCGAGATCGCGAAGGGTGTGAATCCGCTGGACCGGATAACGTGCGGGACGAAGAGGATCGCGGCCTCGGTGGCGCGGGCGGTCTGGATTCCGCCGAGGTCGGTGATCCACTCCTTGTGCCAGCCGAGGTCGGTGAGCAGTCCACCGACAGTCTGCTTGGCCTGCGGGTCGTCGCCGGAGAGGAACGCGGTCGGTGTCTGGGTGAGCGCGGCCGGTGCGGTCATCACCGGGAAGAGCATGGTGTTGAGGGTCTTGACGACGCGGGTTTCGGGGAGGGCGTCCTGGAGTTGCTCGGCGAGGCTGGAGCCGGGGTAGATCAGGTCGGCGGGCAGTCCGTCCGGTCCGTCGGTGGTGGCGTTGGAGACGTCGACGAGGATCTTGCCGCGCAGTACCTCCCGTAGGGCGGCGAGCCGGTCCAGCGAGCCGGCTCCCGGGGTGGCGTTGATGACGATTCGGGCTGTCCGGGCGGCGTCTACGGCGGCGCCCGGTGTGCGGTCCGCGACGGTCACCTCGTGCCCGGCCCGGGTGAGGGCTGTGGCCAGGTTGCCGCCGACGCGGCCGTTTCCGAGTACTGCGATCGTGGTCATGGTGATGTGGTCCTTTTCGTGGGTGCGGGTTGTGGTGCGTGGTCAGCGTGTAAGCGTGGCGACGGCCTGGGCGTGGACACCGGGCGCGGCGGCCAGGAAGCTTTCGCTCTGCGGGGTCCAGGGGCGGCCCTCGGCGTCGGAGATCCGTCCGCCGGCCTCGGTGACGAGCAGTGCGCCGGGGAGCAGATCCGCCCGGGCGCCGGCGAACTGCCAGAAGGCGTCGATCCGGCCGGCGGCCACGTTGGTCAGGTGCAGGGTCGCGGGGACGGCGGTGCGGACGACGAGCGCGTCGATGAGCATCGCAGTGATCGAGGAGCCGACGCGCCGCACGACGTTCTCATCCTCGTCGGGCCGGGCCTGGCTGGTGGCCACGATGCTCAGGCCGAGGTCCGCGGTTGGGGAGACGTGCAGCGGTCGGCCGTCGAGGTGGGCGCCCGCGCCGGCGAGCGCGGTGTAGGTCTCGCCGGTCAACGGCAGGTGGACCGCGGTGAGCACCGGCTGGTTCTCCCGCACGAGGGTGGCGGTGACCGCCCACTCCGGCAGGGCGTGCAGGTGGTTGACGTTGCCTTCGGCCGGGTCCACGACCCACCACTCGCCGGGCGGCAGCGCCCCGCCGTCCAGCTCGTCCTCCACCCAGCCGGCGTCCGGGCGCAGTTCAGTGAGGGTGGGGCGCAGGATGTCGAGGGCCGCGTCGTCGTTGGCGGCGAGGGCGCCCATCAGCTCTTCGCGGGTCTGGTAGCGGACCACCTCGCCGAAGCGCTCGCGCAGCGCCGAACCGGCCGCACGCACGGCGATCGCGGTCTGGGCGAGCAGGTCGGCGTCGGAGGCGGCGGCGTCAGTGGTCTGAAGCGTTTCGGACATGGTGAACTCCCTTGTGAGTAGCAGGTGATGAGGCCGTTCGAGCCGGACTGTGCGCTCTGTTCAGTGCTCTGGCCTCGAAGGTATAGAGCCCCTTGGTTAACTTCAAATGCATGTAAAGCACGGCTAGGATTACTCGCATGCAATTGGATTTGAATCTGCTGGCCGCGCTCGACGCGCTGCTGGAGGAGGGCAGTGTGGCCGGGGCGGCCGCGCGCCTGCATGTCACCGCCCCCGCGATGAGTCGCAGTCTGGGCCGGATCCGGCGCACGACCGGGGATCAGATCCTGGTGCGCACCGGCCGCACGATGACCCCGACGCCGTATGCGATCGCCGTGCGGGAACAGGTGCACGAGCTGCTGCAGCAGGTCCAGGGGGTGCTGGCGCCGAGCCGTGAACTCGATCTGGCAACGTTGGAGCGCACCTTCACACTCCGCTGGCACGATTCCCTGGTCGCCTTGGGCGGCCCCTCGCTGCTCGCGGCCGTGCGCGGACAGGCGCCGGGCGTGCGGTTGCGCTTCGTCGCGGAATCGAGCATTGACACCCCCGGGTTGCGGCGTGGAGAGGTCGACCTGGAGGCGAACGCCAACCGGCCGAGCGCACCGGACATTCGTGCCGAGAAGGTGGGCGAGACCCGCCTCGTCATCGTGGTGAGGCAGGGGCACCCGCTCACTCGTGTCAGGACCGTCACCGCGAAGCGGTACGCCGCCGCTGAGCACGTCACCGTTTCGCGGCGTGGAAACCTCGGCAATGCCCTCGACGACGCCCTCGCGCGGCTCGGCCTCACCCGCCGCGTGGTGGCGACCGCGCCCACGGAAGCTGCCGCGCTGGAGTTCGCGCGCGCCTCCGATCTCCTGATCAGCGTCCCTGAAGCCACCGCGCGGTCCGCGGTCGCCGACCTCGGCCTGGTCGTCCTCCCCCTCCCGCTCGAACTGCCGTCGGCGCCGGTATACCTGTCGTGGCATCAGCGCTACGACACCGACCACGCCCACGCCTGGCTGCGCGGGCTGGCGCGAACCGCGCTGGCCATGGGCGGAGCGTCGTCGTAGCCGGCGCCGTCCGGCTGCTTCACCCATACGTCCAGGCGACCACCTCGATGCCGCACGGCCGGCCGCTGTCCGCACCCGCATCAGAGCACCAACCCCGCCGGTAGGCGTACACGACCGAGCTGAACGGGGCCGCGAAGCCCGAGCTTGCCGAGAAGGCGGGACACGAACGTCTCGACAGACTCCTGGCCGCCCACCCCCATGTTGCGCCGGCCGTGGGGCGGTCGGAGCGACGCCTGCGGCTCACGATCGCTGACCTGTTCGCCCTGCTCAGTCAGTCGGTCGGATACGCGTCGCTTCAGGAGGCCGTCGCGGGAACGAGGTTGTCGAGCCCCTTCGCACTCCCCGTCGCGGCCTCGATCGAGCGCGGCAGCATGATGCTCTCGTAGGCGCGGACGGCGTCGTCGACGCTGGACTCGGTGACCAGTGCGTGGGCGAGGTCGACGCCGTCGAGCATGGCGAGGTTGGCGCCCAGCCCGACGGGTGGCATCAGGTGCCCGGCGTCGCCGAGCAGCGTGACGCCGGGAACGTGATCCCAGGTGTGCGGGGCGGGCAGGACGAACAGGGGCCGGTGGATGAACCCGTGGTCGCTGTTGCGCATGAGGTAGCGCAGGTTCTCGTCCCAGTCGTCGAACAACCTCAACAGATATGTCCGCACGGCCCGCTGGTCGCCGAGGTCGACACCGGCGGCCTCATGCCAGTCCTTGGGCGCGCGGAGCGCGATGTAGGCGCGGATGTGGCCGTTGCTGTTGCGCTGGGCGACCAAGGACCTACCGGAGCCCTTCGCCAGCATCGATCCGTTGCCGACCAGCAGCGCGAGCTCGGGATGGCGGGTGTCGCAGTCGTCGAACCCGGTCTCGACGAAGGTGACACCGGTGTAGCCGGGTACGGCGGGCGACAGAGACGGGCGCACGCGTGACCAGGCGCCGTCGGCACCGACCACCAGGTCGAAGTCCTCGGCGGTGCCGTCACCGAACAGCAGCCGGCAGGTGCCGTCCGCCAGCGGGGCGACGCCGGTGACGGCACGGTCCCACCGCACCGTGCCCTCGGTGAGCGAGTCCAGGAGCAGACCACGCAGCTGGCCTCGGTCGATCTCCGGCCGGCCGCCGTCGGCGGAAGGTCCCTGCTGCGTCCGGAGGGCGGCGGTGGCGAAGTCGAGCACGCGCCACTCGTCTCCTTCGGGGCGGGCGAGAGCGTGGAATCGGTCGAGGAGCCCCGCCGCACCGAGGGCGGCCTGGCCGGTGTCGGGATGCATGTCGAGGGAGCCGCCCTGCGGGCGGGCATCGGCGGATGCCTCGCGTTCGAAGACGGTGACGGAGCGGCCGTGTTGCTGGAGGACTCGGGCGCAGGTGAGGCCGCCGAGGCCGGCGCCGACAATCGCGATGCGGGGATCACGAGCAGAGTTCATGGGAGTGCCCCTCGGTAGGTGGGTGAGCCGCCGGGAGACCCGGCCCGACCAAGAAAGCACACTCGATAAATAAGCGCAATGACTAAACTTTCGCAGCGACTGCACTTCGGGGTACGGTGGGCGAGTGACCGAACCGACCGGGCGCCGCGAGCGCAAGAAGGCCCAGACCCGCCAGTCCCTGGCCGACGCCGCGCTTGAGCTCTTCCTCGAGCGCGGCTACGACCAGGTCGGCGTCAAGGACGTCGCCGACCGCGCCGACGTCTCGGTGACCACCCTGTTCAAACACTTCTCCGGCAAGGAAGCCCTGGTCTTCGATCAGGACGACGAACTGGAAGCGGAACTCGTCGCCGCCGTGCGCGAACGCACCCCGGGCCAGTCGATCCCGCAGGCGCTGCGCGAGCACCTCCTGCTGAAACAGGCCCAACTCGCCGTCCATGCCACCGACCCGCGGTTCGCCGACTTCACGCGCCTGGTGCAGGAGACCCCCGCGCTGCGCGACTACGCCCACCGCATGTGGACGCGTCACGAAGCGGCCCTGGCCAGGGCCGTCGCCGAGGCGGTGGGTGCGCCCGAGGGTGACGTCAGCTGCGCAGCCCTGGCCCGTTTCGCCCTTGAGGCCCGCAGCCTCATCCTGCGGCACGCCGAACCGCGCCGAGCCGCCGACGAGGCCTTCGCGCTGCTCGAGCACGGCTGGGCAGCCTCCCATCCGAGCAACTGACCGGGCTGCCAGGCACCCCGCTGTGCGCGGTGGCGGTGCGCGCTCGGGACCCTCGGTGAGGCCCTCCGCGAGGCGTCCTCCCTCGATACCCCGTCGGCCGGCGTCGGGGGTGTGGAGTTCCCTGATGAACCCGCAAGTGACGCTGTCGGAT
Source organism: Streptomyces durhamensis (assembly GCF_000725475.1). Classification (NCBI taxonomy): domain Bacteria; kingdom Bacillati; phylum Actinomycetota; class Actinomycetes; order Kitasatosporales; family Streptomycetaceae; genus Streptomyces; species Streptomyces durhamensis. Next base: position 34,016 of record NZ_JNXR01000037.1, on the reverse strand, counting down.
CGTCAGGGCCGGACCGGGAGGTTGGCCTCCCATCCGTCGAGGAACCGCTCGAGTCCCAGTTCGAACCCGCGCTCGGCCCTGTCGGCGGCGTGGGGAAGCTCGGCATCACGAATGACCCTGGCGAGGAGTGGATGGCGCCCGCTCTTGACGACTTTGTCGAGGTAGGGCGCATGGGCGTCCATCCCTTGCTGGATGCCGACTCCGGAGCGTCGGACGGCTTCCTGTTGGGCGAGCTCGCCGATGGCGTAGCCGCGGACGAACGCCTGCAGCGCGTCGACAATGGTGATCACGACGTCGATATCGAAGCCGAGGGGATCGAGGGCGGCGCGTGCGTGTTCGATGGCTCGAGGGAGTTCGGTCCAAGCGATGGGCGCCCTGCCGCGAGGGAGGTCATCCAGGGATGCCGGTGGAAGGTGGCTCGAACGATGGGCCAGGTCTCGCAGGTCGCTGCGACAGTCGCCGGTGGGGGCAGGTGGGCCGCCGTCTTCGGCCGCTACGGCGTCGAGCATTAAGTCGAGCAGGTCGCTCGCCACCCACACTTCGCGGCGCTGTGCGGGGTCAGCCCCGTGGAGCGGTCCTCGGGCGGCCGGCAGTACCGTCGCCTCAACCGCGGCGACGACCGGCAGGCCAACGCCGCCCTGCACCGGATCGTGCAGACTCGCCTGCGCGTCGACCCTCGCACTCAGGACTCTTACGAACGCCGCAGCAAGGAGGGCAAAACCCGGTGCGAAATAGTCCGAAGCCTCCAGCGGTACGCGGCCCGGGAGGTCTTCCACCTGGTCAGACCTGTGCAGTCGTAACCTCCGTTATAGGGGCAGTCGTGAGACGTAAGAGATCTGGGGCGTGAGTGAGACACCACCGAACACCCTGCGATACAGCTGAGTCAGTCGTCGTAGACCGTGTCCGGCGGCGGTGTTCGACCGGTGAGCAGGTAGCTGTCGATGGCGTCCCTGGTGTGGCTGGTGCCCTTGGCCAGGTAGCTGGTGTGGCCGTCGCCCTGGCGGGTCACCAGCACGCTGGAGGGAAGATCGCGGTGCAGTCGCAGGGCCCACGGGTACGCCGTTGAGGGGTCGTGGGTGGCATTGGTGATCAGGATCGTCGGTGCGTGCCGGACCTTGATGGGCCGCGGTGGGTTCGCCACCCGTGCCGGCCAGCCGACGCACCCGGTGAGGATGGTCCACGACTGGGACGCGCCGCCGAGACGAGGCGCGACCGCCTGCCCGAGCCGTCGCAGGTCCTGCAGATCGTGCAGCGTCCGGATCGGCGTCGTCCAGTCGAGGCACTCGATCGCGATCTGACTGCCGTTCGCATTGTCGTCGTTCGGCCCGGTGGCAACGGGCTGGGTCAGCGCCGACGCATCGCCGGCCTCGGCCTGTCGGAGAGCGAGGGCGAGATCGTTGCGCCGGGACGGGAACAGCAGCAGGCCCTGCGCGGCGAACCGGATGTCTTCGCCGGTCACAAACGGACGGCAGTCACCCGCCTTGGCACAGGACGGGGCAGGGATCGGACGGTGGTCGGCGGCTGCTACCAGGGTGTCGAACAGCCGCCCGACCTCGGTGCCGTGCAGCGCGCAGGAGGGCGTCTGCGCACACCAGTCGAAGAAGCGGTTGAGGGAGTCCTCGTACGCGTGAGACTCGTCCTTGAACAGGCGCACCGTCGACAGCGAGTGATCGAGTGCCCCGTCCAACGCCAGGGTCCGGATCCGGTCCGGGAACAGTTCGGCATAGGTGGCTCCCAGTTGGGAGCCGTAGGACAGGCCGAGGTAGTTGAGTTTCCCCTCGCCGAGTGCTTGGCGCAGGGCCTCAAGGTCGCGGGCGGCACTGACGGTGTCGACGTGGTCCAGCAGTGGTCCGGTGAGCCGACGGCAGCTCCGGCCCAGTGCTTGGTTCCGCGCGACCAAGCGCCGGAACTCGACCTCGTCCTTGGGGAACAGAGAGACCTGGCGATTGAGCAGCGCGGGGTCGCAGCGGACAGGACTACTGAGTCCGACACCGCGCGGGTCCAGGCCGATCACATCGAAATGTTCCCGGGTGGCAGCGGAGAACACGTGCGCCCCGAGGGATTCGGCGTACACGAACTGCGTCCCGGAACCGCCGGGGCCGCCAGGGTCGAAGAACAGGCTACCGACCGGATGGGCGCCGCTCGCCCTGAGCCGGTCCACCGTTATGGTTGCCTTCAATCCGTGTGGGTGCGCATAGTCCACCGGCACCTGGATGGAAGCACACTGGAGTCCCGCTGGTGAGTCGGGAAACGGGCACGCCGTCCAGTTCAGTGACGGCGCCGGATGGCCGGCGGCAGCGGCGGCATCCGCGGCGGCGGCAGTCGCCGCGGGCATCGTCAACATCGCGGTGACGAGCGCCGCCGTTCCGATCGCCCTGGCTTTCAGGGCCACGACCTTCTGGTTCAGCGACCGGCCCGTCATCGTGGGGCGTGGCGTGGGCACTCTGCTTGTCACGCTCTTCATCCTTGACCGTGCTCGGCCCATCGTCCATCAGGGACCACCCTGATCGAACCCCGATCGAACCCCAGTCGGCGCAGCAGTCCTGTGGCACAGATGACCGCGGACAACCCAAATGCTGCGCCCTCCGGAACGCGTGCGCGAGGCGGTGACGACGCGGGCGGTACGGCCACCCAATAGTCCAACGTGTCACCGGTTTCGGTGACCGGCCATTGACAGCTGCTCCGCTCAGCGTGAGGTTGAGTTGCAGGCCCAACCAGCATGGCTGGTTGGGGCACCGTGTACGCGTCGCCAGCGAGGTGGCGGTCAACGCGGTCGGCGGCGGGCCCGTCTCCGGCAAAGCCCGGATCCCGCCTCGCTTCCTGCCCCCGTCTTCCCCAGCTGGGCAACCGCGCGAAGGCGCCGCCGGTCGGCCGGCGTTACGGCCGGCGCTGTGCCGCATCCGAATGAAGTGGCCTGCGGCCGCGGGCCGAAGGCTGGGAGGCGGATGTGGCTTGCGGGCCGGTTCTCGCCCGCCGGGCCGCGCTTTAGACTGCGACCGCTCCGAAATCTGGCGATCTTTTGGAGGGTGTGCAGGATGAACCGAGCTCTCATGACCGCATTGGCGGCAGCAGCGTTGGTCGTGTCCGGGGGCAGTACCGCCTCCGCTTCCGATGCCCCGCCGCGAACCACGCACGGCCCTTGCCAGTACACCCAGACGCCGGACGAGCCGGCGGCGCGGCCGGTTCCCCTGCCGCCCGATCCGCGGCACACCCCCAGTCACGGCACGGTCGACATGGCTGTCCCGACCAGCCAGGGCCCGCTCCCGCTGCGTCTGGACCGGGCGAAGGCGCCGTGCACGGTCCAGAGCTTCCTGCACCTGGCGCGGCACCGGTTCTACGACCGTACGGTGTGCCATCGGCTGACGGCGTATCCGACGCTGAAGGTCTTGCAGTGTGGCGACCCGACCGGCACTGGCGAGGGTGGGCCGGGGTACGAGTACAAGGACGAGCTGCCGGTGGACCTGCCGCCGGCACCGAGCGATCCGACCGGCGTCCGTCGCCTTTACGGGCGCGGCTTGCTGGCGATGGCCAACGCCGGGCCGAATACGAACGGTTCGCAGTTCTTCGTCGTCTACGGCGACTCCGCGCTGCGGCCGAACTACACTGTGTTCGGCACGGTCGGTGCCGCCGGCCTGGACACGCTCGACAAGATCGCTGCTGGCGGTATCGAACCAACGGCGCAGGACCCGGCGCCTGTCGACGGCACGCCCGTGCTGCGGACCGAGCTGCTCAGCGTCCGGCCGTCCTGTCGGCCCTGACGAATTGTGGCGCGGTCAGCGCGGTCCAGCTACGCGCCTGGCCGCGCCACGGTGATGCCATTCACAGCGATGACGATCGAGGAGACTTTCCGGCTCGCCGCCCGGCGGGAGCACGACGTCGCCGCCGTACTGAACGACCTCGACGACCCCGGCGCATCTAGTGCTGTGACCGCATAGGTTCACCGGGTCCACCTCAGTGGACTCGCTTGTGGCGTTGGGTGGCGAGGAGGTCCGAGTGACGGGCGTTCCGTTGCCTCTCAGCGGGATGAATTGAGGCTGTACGGGAGTTGAGGTCTGGCGGGCAGGCGGTGACCGATCGCTTGCCCGCCACCGGACCGCCGTTGAAAGGCCACTCCATGTCTCTGTTACGTCTCGGCATCTCCCTGCAGCCGCGCTGGCCGATCGATGATGGAGCTGGTGTGCTGCGTGCCGCACGCCGTGCCGAGGACCTGGGCTTCGATCACGTCGCGGTCGGTAACCGTCTTCTGGACAGTGGGTTCGGCCTCGACACCGATCCGCTCGTCCTGCTGTCGGCTGTCGCTGGCGTGACGACGCGCTTGCGGTTGCTGACGTCCGTGCTCGTCGCGCCGTACTACCCGGCGCTGGTGCTAGCCAACCAGGCAGCCACCTTGGACGTCGTGTCCGGCGGCCGCCTGATCCTGGGGGTCGGCACCGGCTGGAACCCGGAGGAGTTCGACGCCGTCGGCGTGCCCGCCCGCGAACGCGGCTCACGCACCGACGACCACCTCGCGGCCGCCAGGGCCCTGTGGACCCGGCGCCCCGCTGACTTCGACGGCCGGTTCACGACACTGCGTGCCGCGCAACTGGGAGTACCTCCCCTCACTCATGGCGGTCCGCCCGTGTGGGTTGCCGGCCACAGCGACGCCGCCCTGCGCCGTGCGCTGCGGTTCGGTGACGGCTGGTACGGCACCGGCGCTGACGCCGCAGAGGTCGGCGACGTGCGCCACCGCCTGCACGAACTCGCTGCCGACACCGGGGACGCCAACCGACTGACGCTCGCTTCGGCCGCATTCCTGACCCCGCCCGGCATCCCCGCGGCGATATCGCCACCGGGACGGCCGCTGGGCGGCACAGCCCCCAGCGCGGCGAGCGTCACCGACGACCTTGGGCGGCTCGCCGAGGCGGGGCTCACCGCCTGCACCCTGTGGCTGCCCATTGCTGCTGAGCACGTCGGGGAAGCGATGGAGTGGATCGCCACCGAGGTCGCGCCGCAACTCACCTAATGCCGTGACCGATAAGGACCGATGGTTGATCACGCTGCGGCGGTGAAGGTGCGTCCGCCCCAGCGAATGCCCTTCTCGCTGCGGATGCGGGCGCGTTCCTCGCGTTCGGATGCCAGGACATCGCGGTGACGGGCGTTGGCGTTGCGCCAGCGCAGGTAGGCGTGCAGGGACCGGGTCTGCACGGTGTGGTTGGGGTAGTTCGAGTTGGCGATGGTGAACTGCCGCAGAGGTCCGAAGTGCGCCTCGATCGGGTTCGCCCACGAGGCGTAGGTCGGGGTGAAGCACAGCTCGACCTTGTTCCTCGTGGCCCAGCGGCGGATGTTGGTGCCTTTGTGGGCGGACAGGTTGTCCATGATCACGTAGATCGGTGCGCCGTCGGGCCGGGCGGCGCGGATCGCCTTCAGCGCGGCCAGCGTGTTCGCGGCGCCCTTCCTGCGGCTGTTGACACCCCACAAGCGGTCGTCGCCGACCGAGTAGCAGCCATGGAAGTAACGGACCCCGTGGGTGCGGTCGTAAGTGGCCGGCAGCCGGTCGGGGTGCTTCTGCCTGGCCCAGCCGGAGCCTGCGGTGGGCCGGATCCCGAGCGGGCCGAACTCGTCGAACGCGAAGACCCGGTCAGGGAAGCGGTCCAGTACTTCCTCAATCCGGTTCAGCTTCGCCTCGCGCTCGGGGTCCGGGGACTCCTTCCACGTCTTGGTGCGCTGGAAGGTGACGCCGCGGCGGGCGAGCAGGCACCGTAATGCTTCGCGGCCAATGCGGATGACCCGGCCGTGGACTTTGCGCAGGTAGACGACGAGCTTGCGCAGTGACCAACGGCTGAATGGCTGTCCGAGCTTGGCGGGTCGGGTGGTGGCCGTCTGGACGACAAAGTCCTCGTCGTCAGGGCTGAGTTGGCGGGGACGGCCTCCCGCCCACCGAGGGTCCAAGCAGGCCAGGCCGATCTCGTTGAACCGGTGGATCACATCCCGGACGGTGTCCTCATCGGCCTGCACCAAAGCGCGATCACCGGCAGCCGGCTCCCGCCGGCCGACGCCAGCAGCATCATCGCCCGCCGGTGGCGCACCGAACTCGTACTGCCGCGGCGCACGATCTGCTGCAGCCGCTGCCCTTCCTGGTCGGTCAGTCTGCGCACACGGACAGGCTCAGCCTCCGCGCCTCCAGCGGTCGGAACGGACGTCATCACACATCCAACCGCCACGACCACCCACCCGGCGAACCTACGCGGTCACAACACTAGGAGTGGATCGTGGAGCACGATCGACCGACGAGGCGTTTGCACGTGCTCGAAGTCCTCTTCACCCTGCCCGCGGCCACACTGGACATGCTCCACAAATCCTGGTCCTGGTACCGCAAGGAGCGGGATCTTGAGGTCGACGCCCGGACCTCCCGCAAGGCGCTGCAGGTGCTGGACGGCACGATGATCGCCGTCGACGAGTACGGGGGTGCCCTTCCCTAACCCGTCGATCGCGAACTACCTCCGCTTCCATCTCGACGCCGGCGGGCCCCGATGGCCGCGCTCCTCGGCGCGTGACCGACCCCGTACGGATCCACAGCCTCATCGACGCGGCGGGCATGGCGGACGGGTCCGGCATCCTCGCGCAGCTCAACGCGGAGGTCGGACGGAAGGCGGCCGCGGTGCGGGAGACGGCGGAATGTGTCGAGTGGTCCCCCTCCCCGGCGACGAGAGCGAGGCGTCCCATCTCCAGAGGGTCCGGGAGACCGCCGAGCTGCTGACTCCGCACCGCTGGCGGAGTACGTAGTAATGGAGACGACCTCCGGCCCTGGCACGGCGAGCATGTCGAGCATCGGGTGGATCTGCTGGACGCCATGGGCGGCAGCAGGCTGATCGCACGGAGGACGTGGCACGCTTCGCGGGTGAGGTGGCGGAGGGGGCCAGGCTGCCTGGCGGATCAGGTGGAGGCCGGTGACTGGTACAGGGTCATCTGCCCCTACGAATTCCTTGGGGGAGGTTCCCGGGGGCTCGCTGAGCGGGCCTCCGCTGGAGGCTCTGGTGGAGTGCGCGCTCGAACGGGTGTCTGAGCCATCCCCGTTGTTCTAGTCAGCGGACATCGCACGAGATTGGCCTTCGCACTACGACGCGCCGCTCCGTAGCAGCGAGGCGAGGAGTGCCACGTCCTGCTCCGAGAGCCGTAGCGCGTCGGCCGCGATGTTCTGCGCAAGGTGGTCAGGATCGCCGGTCCTCAGGACGGTCAGCACGTGTGCTCCCTGGTGCAAAGTCCAGGCCGGACGGACCTGTGCGACGAAAGCCTCGTGTGCGCGGGTGACGGCACACACCCCTTCGCGGTCTTGGTCCACCGGCTCCGCCTCGCGCCCAGGGCCGGTGATAGCGAAGAATGGAACGCGGCTTCACCAGGCCTGTCGAGTTCCCAAGGCCAGAAGCCTCATGGCGAAGGCCGGCTGAGGTTTGCGGCGGCCGGCGAAGGCTTGGGAGGTCCGGCGACCGAGCCGTACAGAGCGTGGCGCGGCCCGGACGGCGGCGTGCACCTGGGAGTGCCTGGCCCGACGAGCCGCTGGGAGTCTGGTAACCCGGCTTTGGCTCGCTGCGAGCTTCGGGACACCACGCTTCACCACGGCGCACCGTCGAGAAGGCTGTCGCCGGCCATGGTCAGGTGACGGATGGACGGAAGGCGGTTGCCGCGGGGGAAGGGCGGGCGGTCATGGAATGGATCAGGTGATCGACGACATCGGGTAGATGACGTCGCCGGCCGTGCGCTGCTCTTTGGCGTTCGGCGCCATTTCCGTGGGCGAGTAGATGTGCTTGTGCGGCGTGCACAGGTGGAAGATCGGTGGCGCTGAGGGCGCTGTGCACCGTGTGTGTCAGGCGTTCCATGAGCGCCCTGGCAGGTTCCGCTTCGCCTGTGCGCAGGTTGATGCTGGCACCGGCCAGGCCGTCCCGGGCGGCGCGCCAGCATGCGGCCTTCAGTATCTCCGGTCTCGGGTGGGGGGCGGACTCGCCACGGCGGATATCTGCCAGGGCAGTGATGGCCAGGCCTTTGACGACGCCCGCGAGGAGCACGGTGTCGTCGACGGTCGGAGTGGCGTCGGCGATCCGGATTTCGAGGGTGGGCACGTGGTGGGAGGGCCGGATGTCCCAATACAGCCCACCGCGGTCCATCACGGTGCCTGAGGCGATGAGACTGTCGACGAGATCCTGGAAGTGAGCTTGGGACAGGAAGTAGGGGGGCGGGCCCGCTACCGGCCACCGCCCCCAGGCCATGGTGCGCCAGCTGGCGTAGCCGGTGTCACGGCCCTCCCAGTAGGGCGAGTTGGCGGCGAGGGCGATCAGCGCGGGCAGCCAGGGCCGCAGGTGGTTGCTCAGCTGTACGGCGGTTTCCTCGTCCGCGATGCCGATGTGCACGTGACACGCGCACGCGCTCTGCTCGTCATCCAGCGCCCCGAACATGGCGACGCTTTGGGCGTAGCGGTGGCCGAGGGTGAAGGGGGGAGGAGTCTGCTGGCCGAGTACAGGGGTACCGCTGGAGATGACGGCCAGCCCCAGGCGGGCGGCGGCGGCCGCGACGGCAGCGCGTGTTGAGCAAAGCTGGTCGCGTAAGTCCGCCAAGTCGGTGTGGGGGTCGGTGCGTACTTCGACCTGGTAGCGCGTGAGCTCGGTGCTCACCCGGTCACCCAGTTCCGCGGCGGCGTCTGCCACGACTTTCTCGGCCTCCGCTCTCACCTGGCGGGAGTCGGGGTCCACCAGCAGGTACTCCTCTTCGACACCGACGGTCACCGGCGAGGAACTGTCCGGCGAGCGGTGACGCCCCCTGGTCGTCACCGGACGGCTCCCTCGTTGTATGTCCACATTCCGCACTTCATAGCGACCATCCTGTCACTTAGCGTGTTCAGGCGATCGTCTGTCAAGACGTCGGGTGGTCGCACCACTTGGATACAGACAAGGCAGCTACGTGTCGCTGGCGGCGGCCCTGCAGGATCGAAGCGGGCCGCAATGCCGGCGCAGCAGGTGATCTTCCACCGCGAGCAGGGACAGCTACCAGCGCCACCAGGGCGGCGTGGAGGACCAGATCGGCGCTCTCGGGCTGGTCCTCCACGCGTTGGTGTTGTTCAACGCCAGGTACATGAACGCTGCGGTCAACCCACTGCGCCGTGAGCCTCGCCCGCCTCTCCGATGGCTTACTCGTGGACGCAGGCAGCCCTCGACATGTCGGCGATCCAGCTCCAGTCGGGCTGGCCGGGTACGGGCTCTCCTCGGTTGACGAAGTAGCCGTCGTCGCAAACACCACCGAGCGGTCGCCACGAGATACGCCAAGCCTGCCGGCCGCTACGAAGCAACCGTGCTGGTCGCGGCCACCACTGAGTGACTGTGACCAGGCACTCTCGCAACACGCTTCAGGACTGCCGAGCCGTGCAGTTCAGGTTCGGTTTCCGGACCGGAGCCTCAGCAGTTGGCCAGAGTGCGGCCGAGGAGGGGGAGCAGGTGGTCCCAGTGAAGCCGCAGTGCGGCAGGGTTGAAAGCGTCGGTGTCGGCCATGGTGAAGCCGTGGACGGTGTCGGGGTAGATCTCAGAGGTGTAGTCGACACCCGCGGCGTCCAGGGCCTGGTTGAGTTCGCCGAGGGCCTCGGGCGTCAAGTCGGTTTCGGCGTGGCCGAAGTGGGCTTGGGCGGTGAGACGGCGCAGGCTGTCGGGCCCGGCGGCGCCCACGGGGGCATGGAATCCGGCTACGGCGGTCACCTGTCCGGGGTGGGCCGCGGCGGTGCGCACCGCCAGCAGGCCGCCTATGCAGTAGCCGATCACCGCGACGGGTCCGGCGCCGGCCTCGGGCTGGGAGGTGAGGAAGCTGAGATAGGCGTCAGCGTCGCGCAGGGTCCGTTCGATGGTATGAGCCTCGATCAGGGGCATCAGCCGACCCATGACCGCGGTGCGGGCCTCCTCTCCGATGTGCCCGGGAAGTTCGACCACAGGTGCCGGGCCGTGCCGGTAGAAGAAGTTGGGGACGAGCACGTAGTACCCGTGGCCGGCCAGTTCGCGGGCCATCTCCCGCAGCACGGGCCGGACGCCGAAGCCGTCCGCGTACATCAGCACCCCTGGGTGCCGCTGGCCGTCGTCGGGGAAGGCGGCGAAGGCATCGGCCTCGCCGTCCGCGGTGGGAATCTGCAGCATCTTGGTGGGCATGAACTCTCCTGTCGTGGTTGATGTGTTCTGTGATCAACACGACGAAGGCGGAGCCCGCGCAGCTGCACAAGATCCTCGATCGAACAGCGGGCCCGCACTGGCCCGTACGGCGCTCAGAAGAGCACCGGGTCACCGATCCGTGTGTGGCGCAAGGCCGTCCCGGTAGTCACCCTCACAACCTAGTCCACCGAACCAAGCCGACGCCAGCGCCCCCAGTCCACAGCGCGGTTCGCGAGAACGATCTCGGCCCACGCCTCGGATCCTGAGCCCGGTCGACGCGCTGCCCGTGACACCAATACCGAGCTTGCGGCTGCACGGCCCTCACGGCCCTCCTGAAACGTGCCCAACTTGCGTTTAACCTCTGCCTCGGTCAGCTATTGGCTGGTCGAGGCAGAGTCGAGGCAGATAGGAGAGACCGCACGGAGTGCCAGCTTTCAATCTTCATGCGACACACCGAGGTCGTGACGCATAGCGGTTCGCATAGTTCGGAGCATGTCCCAGACCTCGTACTGGGTCTGGGCCGCGGTCTCCATCGTTTCGCCTGGACCTGGGGCACCGCGTTCGAGGCGCTTGACCTGGCCGTAGACCTTGTTCAGGGCTTTGTTGACGGCACTCGCTGTCATGAGTACTTCTTCGGGAGCGATCATCTGTGCTTCCGAGTAGCGGTCGCGGTGCGCGTTCTTCGCCTCGTCGAGTGCGTCCCTGTCGGCGTCCTCCACGCCGCGTTCCCTCATGACATGTAGGTGTCGCTTAAGTGCGGTGGTGAACTGTCGGGCATCCCGGTTGAGTTCCACGTAGCAGGTGCGTCGCAGTAAACGGTTCTCACGGGTCTCTTCGTGGTCACGAACGAGCTCTATTTCCCGGCGCTTTGCTCGTTCGGAGCCGCGTTGGGTGAGGAGTGATCCTCCCAGGGTTCCTGCGACGCCTGCCACCGCGATGATCACTGAGCTGAGATCCACCGACGCACTCCGCGAACTTCTTCGGCCTCGTGCCCGCTGCACATGGCCCAGGCCGCCAAGTTTGCCGTTCCTCGGTGCGCCGGGGTTTGGTGCCCTTCTTGTGGTGGACGGGGCGACTGTACGCCTCGCCGGTGGCAAGAAAGCTCTTGCCCGAAACTCGCTGTAACGCTTCTGTATCACCCACTAGGATCTTGGCATGGGCATTCTGATACCTGGATTCGCAGAGACGATCGTCAGCGTGGTGACCTTCGCTCTGATCTTCCTCTGTATGACCAAGGTTCTCCTTCCGCGTATCAACAAGGTCCTCGACGAACGGAAGGACGCGATCGAGGGGCAGGAGCGACGTGCTGAACAGCTGACAAGGGAAGCTGGTGAAGTCCTCGCCGAGTATCGCGAGGAGCTGGCCGAGGCCCGACACGAGGCAGCCCGCCTGCGGCAGGAGGCTTTGGAGCAGGGCACGCAACTGATCGCCCAGATTCGTGCTGAGGGCCTCCGGGAGCGCGAGGCGATGATCGTTGAAGCTCACGCACGTCTCGCGGCCGATCGGGTCATCGCGGAGACGGAGCTTCGGGGAGACATCGTGTCACTGGCTACGGAGCTGGCAAGTCGAGTGGTCGGCGAGCGCCTCGAAGGTCTCGCCGACAGCGAGATCGTGGACCGCTTCTTCTCAGACCTGGATGACCGGAGCGCGACGGGCTCGCACTGAGCCCGTGTTCGCCGGAACCCGCGACTGAGCAGCGCTGGTGCCGTTGCGGCCAGTGCGGTGCGAGGGGATCTGTCCGATCGGGAGTGGGCCCGGCTTGAGCCGCACTTGCCGAAGAACACGGGGCGGGGCGGGCGGCGGACGTGCCACCGCAAGGTGATCGTCTGGGCCTCAACAGCCGTGGGTTTCTCGATCCGGACGGATCCGCCAACCCGTACCCGCCGGAACGGATGGTGGCCCGCTACCCGGGCCACATGGTCCACCTTGAGGTCAAGCAGGTCGGACGCATCCCCAGTGGTGGACCGTGGCGAGTGCACAGCCGCGGTTCCGAGCAGGTCAGGGCCGCCCAGCGCGCGAAGGCTGCCGGCGCCACGGGCGGAGACGTCCACCTGCATTCTCCCGCCTGGCCTACACCGAACCCCTCCCCAAGAAGGAAGCCGCCACCACCGTGGCGTTCCTCGGTCATGCCCGCGCGTTCTTCGCCGCCCCCCGGATGCACACCCTCGCCCTCAGGGGGCAACTTCATCCCCCATACGAGACCGGAGAGGCTCCGGGGAGGCGGCTCCCCGCCTCCCCGGCTCGGAGAGTGCTCAGTCGATACAGAACTCGTTGCCCTCGATGTCCAGCATCGGGATGCACGACTCGTTCTCCTCATCCGCGTACAGTGTTCGCACGTGGGTCGCACCGAGCGCGACCAGTCGTGCGCACTCGGCTTCGAGCGCGGCGAGGCGCTCGTCCCCTACGAGCCCGGTGCCGACTCGGACGTCGAGATGCACCCGATTCTTGACGACCTTGCCTTCAGGGACGCGCTGGAAGTACAGGCGCGGGCCCACGCCTGAGGGGTCACTGCAGGCGAACCATGAGTCCCGCTTCTCAGGAGGCAGGGTGCAGTTGACATCGTCCCAGGTCGTGAACCCCTCCGGTGGCGGCGGTATGACGTACCCCAACACTTCACACCAGAAGCGAGCGAGGCGCTCGGGTTCTGCGCAGTCAAAGGTGACTTGAAACTTCTTGATCGCTGACACCGGCGCACCGTAGCGCGTACCGGGGGGACCCTGCCGCTGAATTTCCCCGGCGGATCCGAAGGATCCAGCCTGACCAACCACCTTCATGTAGCTCCCCGCGGTGATCGGGATGGCTGACGCACACCGAGTTGCTTCCCTCCTCACCGAGGACGACCTTGTGCCGAACTGGGGCGAGACCACGTTCCTGCGCTCGCTCGACGACGTCGGCGCGCTCAAGGAGACGGACGGCGGCCCGATCGTCGTCCACGGCAGCGCCTCGCTGAACCAGGCGCTTTCGGATGCCGGCCTGATCGACCGTTACCACCTGCTCGTCTTCCCGCTCCTGCTCGGCGCCGGTAAGCGTCTCTTCAGCGCCACGGACAAGGACACCCAGAAGCTGAGGCTCGTCGAGCACGAGGCCTACGCCAACGGCCCGCAGAAGAAGGGCCACCATGTAGCAGGTGCCTACGGGCGGGCCGCACAGGCCGACTTGGAGGCTGCGGTTCAGCGGATTCGGTCGTAGACGAGCGCCAGCGTGCCGTGTTCGCCTGCGGTCTGGCTGACGAGTGTCCACTTGCTGGCGGGCAGGCCGTCGTCGAAGAGGCGCGGTCCGCCGCCGAGGAGGACCGGGAAGACGGTGAGCGCCAGCCGGTCGACCTTGTCGGCCGCCAGCAGTGCCTTGATGACGCTCGCGCTGGAGAGTACGAGGATGTCGCCGCCTTCAGTGGCTTTCAGGTGTGCGGCGACCTGGGCGCTCGGCTCGTTGACGATTGTCGTCCGCTCCCAAGGGGCCTCCACAAGCGTGGAGGAGAGGACGATCTTGTCGGTCTCGACGAGCCACTTCGCGAAGCCCTCGTCACGCGGGTCGGCGCCCTCCATGCCGATGACGGTGGGCCAGAATCCCAGGAAGCCCTCGGCGTTGACGCGGCCGAGCAGGGCCGTCGTCGCCGGTTCCCAGAGGCTGCTCAGGTGGTTGCGGGAGACGTCGGTCACGGCGTAGGGCATCACCCAGCTCATGTCGAGCGGGTTGTCCGGGGCGGCGTAGTGGCCGTCGAGGGAGAGGGCCATGTTGGTGACGATGCGGCGGCCGTCGGTCTGCGGGGTCATGTCGGGCTCCTTGTGTCTGTGCTGTAGGTGACGTGCGGGTTCTATCCGACCAGCGGGTCCTGCAGGGCGTGCCCGGCCGCGAAGTCGGCTTCGCGGCGGCCGAGGGCGGCGATCGCGTCGATCACCGTCCAGCTGGCGAGCAGCAGGTACTCGGCCATGGTGAGTCTCCCCGGTGGGGGCGTGACCGAATGTGGTCGCGTTCACCTCGGGGACGGAGCCGGTCACGGGTTCTCGACATCGCCAACCAAGTTTTTTAGCTCGCGTGGATGCGCTGGCTGAGTCGTCTCGTGGTACCCGGGTTCACGGCGTCGCGCCGCCCCCGCAGGGCGTGGTCAGTGGCGGGAACTGGTGTGCTGCCGCATGAAGATCGAATCCCTTCTCGCGGACCTGGCCAGCAATGACTCCGCGCGCACGGAGGCCGCCGCCGCAGCGCTGGCGGAGCGGGCCGGCAGCATTGTGCCGACGCTGCTGCGCAGTGTGGCCGGAGTGCAGCAGACCGCGGAACTCCAACCGGTCATGCGGGCGTTGCAGCACATCGGGCCGCAGGGCTTCGACGGCGTACTGGCGGCCTGGCGGCGCAAGGAGGTGACGGACTGGCAGGCCGGCCGATTCCTCGGGGTGTTCGACGAGCGCTCTGACGACCAGTACGCGGCCCTGGCGGCCGATCCCGACCACGGGAAGTCGGGCAACGGCTCCAAGGGCTCTCCGCCTTCGGGTGGCCTCAGAGGCCGGACTGAGGGCCCTGGTGGAGTCCTACGCCCGCGGCCGTCTCGTTCCCTACAAGGCCGCCGATTACGCCCGCCTGCTCCACGACTCCTTCCGCCCGCGGCTACGCGCCTTGCGACGTGACCCAGCCGCGCCCCCGAGGATCCGGCGGGGCGCGATGGCCGCGCTGGTGGCGGGCGGCGGCGCCGACGCGCTCGACGACCGCGACCGCGCGGCAGTCGAACGGCTGATACGGGTGAAGATCCCGCACGAGACGCCGAGGATCCCGTCATCGACGCTGAGCGGCTGGTGGATGGCCGTGCCCGGGGCGTCGTACGAGGGCGTCTTCGAGGCCCTCGGCCTGCATGACCGGCGGCCTGTCACCGTCGCCGCCGGCGTCCAGGCGGCGGAGAGCCAGGAGACACGGATACCCGGGCCGAACGGTGCCGCACGCACCGTGGGACGGGGCGAGGTCGGCCCTGACACCGAGGTGCGTGGCCACGGCTGGCTGGCCCTTACCGCGCCGGCTGTCGGCCACGGCGCCTTCCCCGGGACGCTCCGCATCTGAGGCGCAATGCCGGCGGCCCCGGCCGTCGGTCCCGCCTCGGCGCCTTGCGGAGCCCGCCCTTGGGACGCCCCGGAAGCCCCATCACGCCCTGCGGGCACTCCGAGAGCGGCCGCCCCAGAGTCGCCGATGTCAAGGAACAAGCTCACGGCGACGATGGTCGCGCCGGAGCGTTCGTCTGGTTCATGTCGCCGATCGTCTGCCACAGCCGCATCGCTCGCCCGCGGTGTTGGTGCGCCAGGTGGTGGATGCCGGCGGCGGCGTCCAGGTCGCCGATCAGTTGCCAGCATGCGGCCTCGTCCTGGCGGTCGCCGTGCCGGTGGAACAGGTGCGCCGCGCGCTCCAACGCGGGGCTCGCCCCGTCCCGGTCGCGTTGACCGGCGTACACGCGGCCGACTTCCAGCAGCGTGTACGCGGCGCACCGCTCGTCGGCCAGCTTCTCGAAGGTGGCCAACGCCTGCCACAGGCAGCGCAGCGCCTCGTCCGGATCACCGCGCCGATCGTGCAGTCGGCTGAACCGCCGCAGTACGACGGCCACGCGGTGCTCGTCGTCCAGCGCCCTGGCCTGGCGCAGGGCCCTGTCGAACCAGAGCTCCGCGTCATCGAGTTTGCCCTGCATGAGCGTCATCACGGCCATGGAGCAGGACAGCTGCGCTTCGATGTGCCGGTCGCCCTCACCGACCGCGATGGCCAGCGCCTGCTCGACCCGTTCGAGGGCTTCGTCGTCACGGCCCTGTACCCGGCTGACCGTGCTCAGCATCGCCACCGACAACGCCTCGCCGCGCCTGTCCCCACCGTCCCGGCACAGCCTGACGGAGGACTCCAGGGCACGGGTGGCCCGGTCGAACTCGTCTTGGTAGATGTGCAACTGACCAAGACCGCGCAGCAGCACCGATGTGCCGCGCATGTTGCCGGCGGCCTCGGTCGCGTCCAACGCGAGCCGGTGCCCGTGCTGCCAGTCCTGATACAGGCACCGGTGGTCGTAGTAGGTCGCCGTGCCGGCCGCCAGCTCCCAGGCCAACTCGTCCAGGCCCCAGTCCACGGCCAGTTTCACCGCGCCGAGCAGATTGTCGCGTTCCGCGTCGAACCAGCCGAACGGATCGGCCATCAGCCGGTCCACGGCCGCAGCGGGCAGCCGCAGGCGCGGTGCCGAACCGGGCGCGGCTGCCAGCAGTCCGGCCGCCGGCAGTCGATCGGTGCCCTGCCCGACCAGCTCGAGCCAGGCGGACAGCACCCGGGTGATCGCGTTCCGCTTGTCCGTCGCCGGCAGCGGGGCGGCGATCTCCACGGCACAGGTCCTGATCAGGTCGTGCAGCCGGTAACGCGGCTGGCCGATGGCGTCGGTGGCGGTCAGTCGCACCAGGCTGGCATCGACGAGGGTGTCCAGCACCTCCTCTGCGTCCGAGCGGTCCAGCAGCGGGCCTACCACCCAGCCGGGCAGGGTGTAGGGGCCGAGGAGGCCCAGCAGGCTCAGCGCGCGCACCGCGTCGGCCGGCAGCAGCCGTAGGCTCAGTTCGACGCTGGCTCGCACGCTGAGGTCCCCGATCCTCAGCTCGGCCAGGCGCCGGGACTCGTCCTCGATCCGTTCCCGCAGCACCCGCAGCGACCAAGCCGGGCGGCCCGTGAGCTTGCCGCTGGCGATCCGGATCGCCAGCGGCAGGTTGCCGCAGCAGTCGAGGATCGCGTCGGCCTCCGCCGGTTCCTGCTCGACCCGCCGCCGCCCGACGATGCCGGTGAACATCTCCCGCGCCTCCGCCGGGCTCAGCACGTCCAGGTCGATGTGCCGGGCGCCGGGAAGTTGGGTCAGCAGCGTGCGGCTGGTGATCAGCACGGCGCAGCCGTCGGCCCCGGGCAGCAACGGCAGCACCTGATCGGCGTGGCCGGCATCGTCCAGCACCACCAGCATGCGGCGGTCCACCAGCAACGACCGGTAGAGCGCGGCCCGCTCGAACAGTCCGTTCGGGATCGCGCTGCCCGCGATCGAGAGCGCGCGCAGCGCCTCGGCCAGCATCAGCCCCGGGTCCCGCGGCTCGTCCGATGTCGCGGCGAGGTTGAGGTAGAGCTGGCCGTCGGGGAAGTCGGCGCTCGCCAGCCGCGCGGCGCGCGTCACCAGGCTGGACTTGCCGACACCGGGACCGCCCACGACGACGGCAACCGGAGCCCGGTTCGGCGCCGACCGGTCGAGCAGTCCGGCGATCTCGGCCAGCGCCTCGGCTCGGCCCACGAAGTCGGATACGTCGAGAGGCAGTTGACGCACGGGCATCGCCATCGCCGGCCCGGTGGCCGCCGCGTCAGGACTGTCCGGTGGGGCGCCTGAGAGGCCGCCTGCCGGGACCGGAGCCGCCAGGGCGGGATCGGCGGTCAGAATGCGCTGATGCAGCGCCTGGAGCGGCGGCGCGGGATCGACGCCGAGTTCGTCGGCCAGTGTCCGGCGCAGCCGCTCGTACACCTGCAACGCCTCGCCTTGTCGCCGACACCGGTAGAGGGCGACCATCAAGTGCTCGGCGACGTGCTCGTCGTAGGGGTGCTCGCGGAGCAGGACGGTCAGTTCGTCGATGACCTCCCGATGGCGCCCCAGATCGAGTTCGATACTCAGGCACTGTTTGTGCGTGGCCGCGCGTTTCTCGTTCAGCCGTGCCGCATCGATTTCCAGGACCCGGCTGGAGATGTCGACCAGGGCGTCACCGCGCCAGCAGGCCAGCGCCCGCCGCAGCGCGACAGCTGTCTCCAACGGGGCCGCGTGCCGTTGGGCGAGGCGCCGCTCGTGGTCGAACTCCAGCAGGTCGAGCTGATCCGGCGCAAGGTGGATCTCGTAGCCGCCGCGCCGCGTACTGATCAAGGAGCCGGGTGCTCCGCATGCGGCGAGGTTGCGGCGCAGCCCGGAGACAGCGTCCTGGACCTGGCGGACCGCAGTGGCCGGCGCGTTCTCGTCCCACATCACGGCGACGAGCCGTTCCATGGCGACCATGTTGTTGGCATCGACCAGAAGCGCGGCCAGCATCTTGGCCTGCCGCGGTCCGTCCAATCGGACCTCGCGTCTGGTGATCTGAGCCTGTAACGGCCCCAGCACACCGAATCTCATGGTCCCCCCGGCACGTGACGATCAGCGCTGATCCCTCGGCTGACCTCGCACCAGGACGAACCTAGGAGGGCCGACGGACCCGTCTCCACAGCGTCACCGTAGCGGGACTCACCGAAGAGCGGATACTCCGGACGGCACACCTCCAGGCGGATCCGGCCATGTCATCGCTGGCGTCGGTCGACGCTGCGCGGACGAGCCCGCGAAGAGCGTGACGGCCTCACCACGGCCGCCACCATCGACGTAAGGGCGAAGAGAAACCCATGCGCAACCTGAACGAGGCCGGAGGCGCCATTGCCATCGATCCGGTGAGGTACCCGCGTTCACGCGCCGGCGTTCCCGCTACTCCGCTCGACCGGGATCCACAGCTGGGAGTCGGTCTCTTCGCCGATCTCCACCGGCTGCGTCCGCAGGAGCTCCGGACCTGGCCGGCTCGCGTAAGGGTTCGAGGGGAACCACTGCGTGAACACGTCCCGCCACAGCTCCTGGAGCGCGCTCGGATAGGGACCGTGGTTGTCGAAGACCGCCCAGGTCCCGGCCGGCACGTCGAGGGCGTCGAGATCCTCGGCGACCGTCTCCGGGCTGGTAGCCACGCCGGTCCAGTAGTCCGCCTCGGCGCCCTCCTCCCGGCTGTCGGTCAGATACACCGCCGCCGACAAGATCCCCGCCGGCTCCCGGTCGGCCAGCTCCTTCATCCGTACGATCGCCTGCTCGTCCAGGCTCTCCACGTGCGCCGCGGCGGCCGCGTTGACCCCTTCGTGCACGAGTGGGACCCGGGCCTTCCTGCCGACGACCCGAAACGACTCCTTCTCCACGATTCGGTACCGCATGGTCGTACTCCCTTCGACGACGACACGGAAGGACATGCGCGGCTGTGCCGTGAGCACCGCACCCGCGCGCCGGGCTTCGCCCGGCCCGATGCCGTGCACGGACCGGAATGCCCGGGCGAACGCCTCGCCCGAGCCGTACCCGTACCGCACCGCGACATCGAGCAGCGTCAGCTTTCCGGCCAGCACCTCCGCCGCAGCGAGCGTCATCCGCCGGCGCCGCACATATACCGGGAGCGGCATCCCGGCGAGCGCAGAGAACAGCCGCCGGAAGTGGTACTCCGACACCGCGGCCATCCGGGCCACCGCGGCCACGTCGACCTCCCGGTCGAGGCAGGTCTCCAGGTGGTCCAGCGCCTGATTCAACCGCTCCAGCACGCGTATCCGTCCTTCCTTCTTGTCTCTCCCCCGTAGGAGCGCCCGCCCAGCCGCAAGGAGCCGCAGTGGCCGGGACCCACGACCGAGCCGGAGTCGACTGCTGCGAGCTGCGGCCCGCGCTGTCATCAGTGCCGCGATCTCGGGTCCGGCCGGGCTGGCGTGACGCACATGCTGGACGAGTGAGCTCGGGACCTGTGGGACCAGCTACCGATGCGGCCAGTCGAGCCGTCGGCCGCGCGGCCGTCAGGCCGCCTCCAGGTGCGGAGACGATTCATTCGCGCCCCGCCCGACAGAATCCGTGCGGGAATTGTTGGGCAGCACGTCCCGGCGTTACCTGAGGCTTGCGTGCATGACTGATATTAAGGGGCTATGTGAGCCGCGGTTCGCCGCAGTCCGTGCGGCCCTTGCAGCTTCGCTCGGAAACGACGACGTCGGCGCCTCGGTCGCTGTCTACCTCGACGGCGAGCCGGTGGTCGACATCTGGGGCGGGTACGCCGACGCGGACCGCTCTGTCGGCTGGGAGCGCGACACCCTCACGGGCGTGAACTCGACGACCAAGAACATGACCGCCCTGTGCGCGCTCATCCTGGCCGACCGAGGCCAGCTCGATCTGTCCGCGCCAGTCGCCGCCTACTGGCCCGAGTTCGCCGCAGCCGGCAAGGAGAACGTGCTGGTACGGCACGTCCTGTCCCACACTGCGGGACTGCCGGACCTGTCCGGGCTGACGGCGGTCGAGGACCTCTACGACTGGCAGAGCGTGACGGCAGGACTGGCCGCGCAGGCCCCTGAATGGGAACCGGGAACGGCCGCCGGATATCACGCGCTCACCTTCGGGTTCCTGGTCGGTGAGATCGTCCGCCGCATCGCCGGCCGTAGCCTCGGCGAGTACTTCGCCGAGGAAGTGGCCAAGCCGCTGGGCGCGGACTTCCACATCGGGCTCTCCGCCGAGGATGACCGCCGCGTCGCACCGCTGATCCCCCCGACGTCACTGACCGACGAGTACGCCTCCAGCGCACCACCTGGACCCGACGGCACACGTCGGGAGTACACCGGTGCCGCGGTCCGGGTCAGGGATGCCAACTCTGTGGCTTGGCGCCGTGCGCAGGTCCCAGCGGTGAACGGCTTCGGCAACGCTCGGTCTGTCGCTCTCGCGCAGTCGGTACTGGCAAACCGGGGTTCCGCCGGTGGTGTGCGGCTGCTGTCCCCCCAGGGCTGCGAGCCCGCGTGGCAGGAGGTGTTCCGCGGCGAGGACCGCGTTCTGCGGACGTCGATGTCCTGGACCGTGGGCTTCGGCAAGTTCGGCAACACGTTCGGTTGGGGCGGATGGGGCGGCTCGCTGGTCGCGAGCGACCCTGATGCACGTATGACGGTGGCCTACGTCATGAACCAGATGATTGACCGAGAGCAGCAGGAGGACAACCGCGGCATGGAGATCATCATGGCCGCCTACAGCGGACTTCATTGACACCCCCGGCAGGGGGAGGCCCGTCCGTGCACGGACGGGCCTCCCCGGGGTATCGCCGAGGTGAGCCCGAAAGCACAGGCCGACCCACTGCCCGAGCGTGGTGACGACGGGGACCTGGTCGCCGTCGGCGTCGAACGCAGTAGTCGCCATACCTGTCGAGCACCATCTCCTGCAGCACCGGGATGAGTCCGGTATCCAGCCCTCCAGAGTGCCGACGGTGAGCCGGGCGTTCCCGCCGGGCGGCGGCGACTGGACCAGGTCGCCAGTGACGGGCAACGGGTCGCCGGGCTGGTTGCCGTTCAGCACTTCGTGGGTGATTCGCGGGTCTCCGCCGGTGCAGGTGACGACCGTGCCGGGGGAGTCATCGGCGACGGTGCGGCACGTTCATACAGTGGGCCTCAGCGCTGCGCGTCATGCGCGACTCGCCCCAAGGACCTCTGCTGATGCCGACCGTGTCCACCAAGTCGCGAACACCGCTTCTGCCAGCGCGAGGGCTGCGACAAGACGATGACCCCGTACTTTGGCGGCACCCACTGGCGGGCCGTGGCGCGGCCCTGTGCGCTGCCCACGTCGGTCACCAGCCGCATCGCGGGGCGGCGAGGCGGAGTTTGGAGCGCAGGGCGGCCACGAGCGCGCAGCCGGTCGTCTGACGGATGCTCCCGCTCAACAGGTGTGACGGTAGGGGACATCGGGGAGGTAGGTCTTCCAGTCGTGTTTCGAGAGACCGGAGCCGGTGCGTTCGCAGACTTGGGCGACTAGATGCGCGGGCCTTATATCGTACGTCTGTACGGGGACGTTCGTGCTGGCGGCGTACAGTGTGCCGTCGTCGGAGTCGAACGACAGGGCGAGCACTTTGTCGCCCGGGGTCGGCAGGGCGGAGCCAAGGCGCCGTTGGGACGGCACGTCCCAGAGCTGCACGGTGCCAGTCAAGCCTCCCACCGCCAGGGTGCGGCCGTCGTGGGAGAAGGCCAGGGCGGACACTGGGCCGCTGGTGTCCGCCCCGGCGTCGGACAAGGAGCCGTCCAGCACACCGAGGCGCATGCGGGTCGCCCCGTCCCAGAGGGTGACCCGGCCCATGGCGTCACCGACGGCCAGGCGGGCGCCGTCTGGGCTGAACACCGCCGTACTGATCTGCTCGTCGCCGAGCACACGGGGCGCCATGCGCCCCTCGCGAAGGTCGGCGACCAGGCCCTCTTGCGTCACCACGCTGCCGTTGTCGGGGCGCAGGGACATGCGCACGCTGTCTGACTCGTCGACGGAGGTGGCGGAGCGGCTGTTGCGCACCGTCTTCACGTGCTTTTCCCGGCGCACGTCCCATACCTCGACCGGCGGCCGGAACGCCTGCCGGTACACCAGCAGGGTGTGGGCGTGGGTGTCGAGGGCGAGCCCGTTGACCGCGAAGGAGCCGTCGTGGTCAGGCCGGATGCCCACAGTGGCGTACTCGCGACCGGTCCTGAGGTCCCACACCGTGATACGCGTCCCGCCCGGTGTCTCTTTCCGGTGGCTGTCCACCCTCCGGCTGCGCGCGAGGTATCTGCCGTCGCCGCTGAGCGCCATGACACCGGCGCAGGAGCCCTCGCCCTCGCCCTCGTCCTCCGTGCCTGGGCACGCGTCTGCCCCGGGCTCGAAGACCACTCTGCCGTCGTGGGTGTCCAGGACCTGCAACCGCTGTCTGTCGTCCGTCTCCAGAACGCGGGCCAGGATCCGGCCGTCACCGGAGAGTTCCGCCTGGTCTGCCATCTGGTCCGGCCATGGCTTCGTCGTTGCTCTGCCGAGGGACAGCGAGCGGACGACGGTCCCCGAGGTGTTGAGGTAGCGCACGGCTCCCGCGGCGCGGTCGAGGGCGACATCACTCCAGTCGTCGGCGGTCAGCCGCTGCCGCAGCACGGGTAGATCCGGGTACGCGGCCCGCCACACGAGGAGCCGGCCGGGTCCCGTGGCCACGAGGAACCTGCGGTCGGAACCGAACCACACCTGGGTCAGCCCATCCGCTTCGAGGAACAGGGTTCTGCGCCCGGTCCGCGGATCCCACTCCGCGATTCCGTGGTCGCTGACGACCGTGAGGGACCTGCTGTCGGGAGTGAAGGCGAGCGAATGATCGGTGCAGTCAGCGGCGCGCACCCTTGCGGACCAGGATGCGGAGACCTTCCGGTGGTGCGAGAGATCCCAGATCTCCGGATACCTGCCCGCGCACCAGGCGAGCCACCGGCCGTCGGGACTGACGGCCATCGCGGACTCGCTGCCCCCGGGTGCGGGGATGCGCGGTATCCGGCGTCCGCTGTGCAGGTCCAGGGCATGGATGTAGCCGTCGTTCTCGTCCACCGCGGCCAGGGTGCGCTCGCCGAGGACGATCTCGGGCTCATCCGACGCGACCTTGGCGAGTGTCCTCGTCACCCGCGCGGACCGTACGTCCCACAGCTTGATGCCGTCCTCCACCGTCGGCAGCGCGAGGGTGCGGCCGTCCGGGCCGACCACGGCCGAAGTGCCTTCGGCCATCAGCATCCCGGGGCCGGGCGCGGAGAGCGTGAGCCGTCGCGTGCGCAGATCCCAAATCCGGACCCGGTCCGCCGTGACGGACACCACCGATCTGCCGTCCGCCGTCAGCCGGCGCGTCTCGTTGTCGGAGCCGTCGTAGCCGGCGTCGGCCCCCGGCACCGCGAACACGTCCTGCTCTCGTTGTGCCATCGCCCCGATCAGCGCCGACCGTGTCTCCGTCGTGTCGGCCAGCCGCCATGCGGCCACGCTGAGACGCATCGCGGTGACCGGGTCGGAGAATCGCATGCTGTCGGCGACTGCGGCTGTGCGGCGGGCCTCTGCCTCCTCGCGGCGGCGGTCGCTGGTGCGGCTCTGCTGCCAGGCCACGGCCCCGGCGACGAGGGCGAGCACGACCAGCACCGCGAGGGCGCCGACAAGTCCGCGCCTGCGGCGGCGCTCACCCTGGCGCGCGGCACTGCTCGCGTTGAGGAACACCCGTTCTGAGGACGCGTAACGCGGCCGGGTGTGGGGTGTCCTGGTCCGGGTTGCGGAGGCGGGGGATGAGTGCGGCGCGCAGCAGGGATCCAGGCCGGCAGCGCTCTCGGCCGTGGCGAGGACGGCGGCACCACCGCCATGCTCGTCTCCACCCTGGTCCTCGTCGCCCTGGCCGCCGCCCGCTGGCACTCCGCCCGTGGCCATGCCCAGCAGGCCCACGCCTCCCGACAGACCGCCGAGCATCTGCGAGCCGCCTACCGCCAGGCCGCCGCCACGCCCATGCAGACACTGCGCGACCAAGGCCGCGCTCTGCCCGAAGCCGAACGCCGCACCCACGAAGCCACCATCAGCGCAGCCCTGCCGGAACAGGCGCTGCGAGCACACCGCTCGGCGACGAAGACCGATGCCCTGACCGCCACCCTTGCCCAGGCCGAGCAAGCAGGTCATGACCCCAAGGCCCTTCTCCAGCAGGCCGTCGACATGCGCGAACTCGACACCGCCGAGGACGTGAACGACGTCCTGGTCTGGCGTCTGCGCCGCCTCGCCCAGCTCCCCGCTCACCCGAGCGAAGCGACCCGCCGCCCGCAGGCCGGCACCAGCCAGCCCAAGACCTCGGCCAACCGCACCAGCACACGGACGGCACCCACTGCGGCAGTTCGCCCCACCGCCGCCGAACCGCGCAGCCGCCCACCGCGCCGCTGACCAGAGTCCGGCAGGCCGGTCAACCAGCCTGCCGGACTCCGCGAAACCCCGTAACAACCGGCTCCACCGGTTGTTACGGATGGAAACAGAAGGACCTCGACCGGGAGATGACGCTCGTGCTCAGAACCACCGACAACTCGGGTACGAGACACAGCCGCCCAGCGGCCCCGGCGCGACGCGCTGCCTCAGCCACCCGCGTGAGCTGGCCCTTCGCGGGATCCCGGTGAGGTGCACGGCCTGCCGCGCCCGGCGCGTCTGGCTGCTGATCAATCATGGTCGCAACGTCTGGATCGTCTGCCGGTGCAGCAACCAATGGCTCGAACCCGAGATCAGCCGGGCCGACTTCGATGCCGTGGTCGCCATCCCGGACGGGACGACGTACCCCAGCGTCGAGCAGGGCCTCGCCGCGCTCGGCTTCGATGGAGCCTTCGCCGGTACCTACCTGGACTAGGCAGTGTGTCGAAAGTGGATCTTGGGCTGGGAATGATCACGGCTCATGAGTCGGGGAGATCTCACGGACGAGCAGTGGGCGGCGCTGGAGCCGTTGTTGCCGAAGGGCGCCTGGGCGGGGCGGCCGCCCGTCTGGCCACGGCGACAGTTGATCGGCGGCGTACGGTTCCGGGTCCGGACCGGTGTTCCGTGGCGGGATGTCCCCGTCGCGTACGGACCGTGGAGCCGTGTCTACGACCTGTTCCGGCGCTGGCAGCGGAACGGCACCTGGCAGCGGATCCTCACGCAGCTCCAGTCGCTGGCCGACGCGAAGGGTGCGGTCACGTGGGACCTGAGCGTCGACTCCACGGTCTGCCGCGCCCATCAGCACGCGGCCTGATCAGCACCGTTGCAACGGAGCTTAGTTCCCGGATCGCCCCGGCCCTGCGCGCCTCCTTCGTGGCCAATTCCGTCAGCCCTCGCTGATCACCCCGCCGACCGACGATCGGCGGACCTCTCACCTCTCGCCAGCAGTCCACCCGGTCTAGTCGTGTCAAAGGAGTCGGAGTACTGCGGCCAGTGCGCTGGGACGCTGGTCCACGGGTAGAGGATCAACCAGGTGGACCCGGCACCCCAGTGTGCCAGCGCCGGCATCCGCAACGCGGTCGTCTCCCACCATGAGCGCGTCGCCGGGCGCGACTTTGAGCTTGTCGCACGCCATCTGGAAGATCCGGGGATCGGGCTTTTCCACCCCGCACTCAAAGGAGAGGAAGTAGGCGTCCACGAGGTCATCGATACCGTGGTCGCGGAAGACGGGGCGCATGTCCCAGCCGATATTGCTCACGACAGCGACCGGGATGCCTCGCCCGCGCAGGGCATGGAGGGTTTCCTCGGTGTCGGGATACGGCTGCCATGCCCCGGACACTTGAGAACGGTCATACAGAGCCTCAGCCAGGTCAGGCAACGGCAGTTTGGCTTCCCGGGTGAGGGCTGTGAAAGCGGCCCGGTGTCGTTCGGCCGTCAGATCACGCTCCCGCCACAGTGCCTCCAGATGTGGCGGCACTCGGTGCGGAGGCACCCCTCCTGGCTGAGCTCCGAACTCTTCCAGTCGGCTGGCGCACGCATCGAGTTCTTCGTCGGGCACAGCCAGACCGGCACTCGCGGTCACCGCGTTCAGCCACTGCGTGGCCGATTCGATCCGGAAGAGGGTTCCGGAGAAGTCGAACATCACACCTTTGATCACGCCGCCGATCTTGACCGTACCGACGAGGCGCGGGCAAGCCTCAGGTTGATCAAGATCTCCAACCCAAACGATCCAGATGACCGGATTCTCACGCAGCACCCGCAGCTCGCTACCAGACCCTTTCGATACACGCCTTAAGTCCGTGGGAGTTGCCGTCGGCGCCGGGGGCGCCGGTGAGCACGACGTCACCGAGGTGCGGCAGCGAGGTAGGCCGGTAGAGCGCGATGAGGCCGTGAGCGGCGCGGTTGGGCTGCTGGCCGTATGCTGCGGCGTCCTCGTCGACCCACAGGGTCAGAGGGTGGTGGTGAGGGCGACCGGGCGGGCGTTGTCGCAGCACAGCGCGTGATACGGGGTGCTGACAGGAAGCCAGGCCAGAAGGCGGAAGATAGGTCAACTGTCGGCCCGGCATGTCCGTTGACGGGAGGCGCGGAGGTCACTAGCGGGATCAAGTGGCTTGCGCTGCTGGGGTATTGAGTGCTTCCGCACGCTCACCCACACGCTGGACACTCTACGCATCTGACTGAGTGCATAGGGTAGTTGGGTTGAGGTGTTGGTGTTCTCGGGTGAATCGCCCACGTCGGCCCATCCAGGTCTCCCCGCGCACTGGTCGCACTTGAAGGAGAGCCAAGTGACAAGCGAGCACTCCCTGTTCCTGATGGAGCCGGACGGGGTCGAGCGGCAGCTCCAGCAGGCTGTCGTCGAGGCGGCGCAGAAAGCAGGCCTCACTGTGGTCTGCCGGCACCAGCTACTGCTGGGCGAGGAGGACATCGTCCAGGCCTGGGCGGACACTCGCCGCGCGGAACACCCTCTGGAGCATCTGTTCCTCGACCTCTGGTACGGCGGGCGTCCGATGGAGGTTCTGCTCGTAGAGGGCCCCGACGCGCTTGCCCGCGCGAATCAGGTCAAGTCCGCGGTGCGCGCCGGATACCGGATGGGCCCCTTCGTCAACGTGCTCCACTCTCCCGACCACGCGGGCGAGTTCGACCTCCGCCTGTCGGTCTTCGGCCGCGGATGCGCGACCTGCTCACAGGCGGTGTCCGCCGACTTCGGCGACTACTCGGCGGTGCCGCAGGCCTACCCGCCCGGCACCCTTCTTCCTGACGCCTGGCGCGACATCGACCGGCTCAGAGAGTTTGCACAGCCGCTATGGGACGACCCGGCGTCCTGCTTCTGGCGGCCGACTTACCCGGAGCCCTACCGCGGTGAGAACGCGGTCGGACCGCAGGACCGAGCGCTGTACCTCTCCACTCCGCCGCACCAGCTCTCCTTCGACAACTTGGTGGGAGCCCTGGTGACGACGCTGCCCGGGATCGACTTCGCCCACGCCCTCGAATTGATCATTTCGGCGCTGCACCACCGGGACTTCACCCTGGCGGTGGGCACCCCTGCCGAGTGCGAGCGCTACCAGGCCTCCCTCATGGCACAGGGCCTCAACACCCCGATCCGCACTCTCGCCCAGGACGCCGTTGCGCCGCGAGGAGTAGATACGGACCGGTGGCCTGACGGACGTCTCCGCAGTATGTCCGGCATGAGCGACACCGGCGCGGCCGCCAGCGGCAAGGTGCACGGGCACCTGCCGGGCCAGCTGGCGGACCGGCTGGCGAAACGCGCCGCCCTGCTGGCCGAGGGGATCGACCCTTACCCGCCGGCCCGGCCGGTCGGCACCCGCGTCGCCGACCTCGACCGGCGCTGCAGCCAACTGCCGCCGCGCACCCATACGGGAACCACGGTGACCGTGGCCGGCCGGATCATCAGCCGCCGCGACCACCGGGACGTCGAGTTCGCCACCCTGCGCGACGGATCCCAGGAGATCCAGATCCTGCTGGCGGGCGACCGGAGCACCGGCGAACTGCGGTCCCAATGGCGGGAGCTGACGGACCTGGGCGATCTGGTGGTGGTCGGCGGCGAGCTGGTCACCACCGGCAGCGGCGCCCTGGCCGTGGCGGCGGAAGAGTTCACGCTCGCGGCCAAGGCACTGCGGCCACTGCCGGGCAGGCCCGCCGCCGCGGCGCCGATCGGCCGCCCCGCGACGAGTCGGCACCGCTACCAGCAGATGCTGCTCGACCCCGGCGAGACCGTCCGCGCGCACTCCCGAGGCGCGGTGCTCAAAGCCTTGCGGGAAGGTCTGTACGACCCGGGGGTTCACTGAGGTCGACACCCCACTGCTGCACCCGCTGCCCGGCGGCACCGCCCGCCCATTCACGGCGCACATGAACGCCTGGGGCGTGCCGCTGCACCTACGAGCCGCGGCCGAGATGTACCTCAAGCGGCTCGTGGTCGGCGGCATGGACCGGATCTTCGAGATCGGCCGGATCTTCCGGAACGAGGGTGCCGACGCCCTGAACTTCCCGGAGTTCACCGTCTGCGAGGCCTACGCCGTGCACACCGACTACCGTGATGCTGCCGCACTAGCCGAGAAGCTGGTAGCCGCCGCGGCCGGTGCCCTGGCCGGACCCGAGTGCGCGCGCCTGTCCTTCGCCCGCCACCGCTTCTCGGCCAAGCGCAGCGCGGCGACGCTGCCCCCGAATCCCGAACCGATGGCCAGGACGTCCGCACCACCGACAGGGTGTCGCTGCTTCAACTGCACTTGCATCCGTATCTTCCCGCCGACCTTAGGATTTAGCGGAGTACACGGACGGATCCGGAGAGTAAGAAGAGCTGTGGTCTGCAAATTCCCAGGGCGCCAAGGGCGTTGCCGCTCATCGGTCACGGCGGGCAGATCTTCACCAGCCCGCTGACCTTCTTCACCTCGCTCAACGCCCTCGGCCCCCTCGTACAGATCCAACCGGGGCCCAAGCCCGTGTATGTGGTCACCGCGCCGGAGCTGGTGCGGCGCATGCTGGTCACCGACACGCGCAACTACCTCAAGGGCGCCTGACCGACCGCGGCGGCCCCCAGCTGGGGTCAGCCTGTTGATGGACATGCAGTTCGACGGATTGACCCCGTTCGAGTCACATCGCAGGCACCGCCGCACCGCCGCACCGTTCAGCCGACGGTCGGCAGAACGAGTCGACTTGGCATCCAGCCACCGCGGCAGGGCCGGTGCCCCGGACCGCTGAAGCGGTGCAGCACCGAAGGTGCGATGCGAAGAAGGCGTTCCGTCCGGCTGAGGCGGAACATGGCCAGGGCGGAGATGCCCGGCCGGCTCATCCTCGCCAGCCCCCCCCAGGCACACGAACAGGGAGACCCAGGCCAGCCCGAACAACAGGCCGCATGTCACCTCCATCGGCTTGTGGGCTCCCACTCGGATCCGCGCCCACCCCATCACACCCGTGAGGAGAATCCCGAGGACCCCCCACGATCCGTGCTCCGTGCTCAGCAGTCCGAGCACGCTCACCAGGACCCCGGTATGCACGCTGATTTTCCATACCCGGGTCAATACCGGAGTCCCAGCGGCTGGCGCCGGCCATGATGCGCGGGACCAACCGCATCCCCGGTGCCAACGGATTTGAGGCGTCTGGGGTGTTCAGCAGCTGTTGTTGGCACGATGGCCTCATGGAGAAATGCGAGGACAGCGAAACGCCCTCTGCACGCTGCACCTTGAGGGTGCAGGTATCGGCCGAGCCGGGTGAGGACGCGGAGACGCATCTGGTGTCGCTGCGGGATTGGCTGGCTGCGGAAGAGGCACTGCGCGGCCGGGTGGAGCTGCCGGCCCGGACGCCGCGGCCGGGGCAGATGGGGGCGGCGCTGGACGTGCTGGCGGTGGCGCTGGGCTCCGGCGGAGCGGGAGCCGTGCTGGCTCGATCCTTGTCGACCTGGCTGGTGCAACGCCGCGCGGACGTCACCGTGCACCTGAGTCGCAGTGACGGGCGGGAGGTCACCGTGGAGGTCCGCCGGACCAGTGATCCACAGGCGGTGATCGGTGCAGTCGGGCAATTGCTGGACGGCGGGCAGGAGTGAGGCAGAGCACGCCGCGCTTCCCCGACGGTGCCGCTTCCCGGATGGTCCTCATCGGGTGCAGCGACTTCGAGGACATCGATCTGCCCGCGATTCCCGCCGTGAAGTCCAACCTCGCGGACCTCCACTCCGCACTCACGGATCAGACACACGGAATCCTGCCGCCGGAACACTGCCGGGTACTGGCCGATCCGGCCGATCACCGCAGCGTCGGCATGGCACTTGCCCAAGCCGCACGCGAGGCCGAGGACCTGCTGCTCGTCTACTACACCGGGCACGGACTGCTGGACGAGGACGGGCTACTCCACCTCGCACTGTCCTCCACGGACCCCGGACATGTCGGCTTCACCGGCGTCCCGGCCGACCTGGTCAAGCGCTACCTCGGCCGGGCCCGGGCACGCCTGCGGATCCTGGTGCTGGACTGCTGCTTCTCGGGCCGCGCAGTGGCCGCCATGACCGAATCAGGCAGCCTGCTGACGGCCCAACTCGACGTGAGCGGTACCTATACCCTCACCTCCACCACGGCCACCGCGCCCTCCCATGCGCCGCCGGGGCAACGGCACACCGCCTTCACCGCCGGCCTGCTGGACGCGCTGAACCAGCCGGAACCGCTCACCCTGGACGGGATCCACCAGCACATCGACACCTTGCTGCAGGGGGCGGGGCTGCCGCGGCCGCAGCGGCGCTCCGTCAACGCCGCCGGGGACATCGCCCTCGTCCGTGGCCCGGTCCAGCCGCAGGCAGGGCCGCAGACCGGCAATGGGGGAGAGATCCGCTTCCGGCAGCAGCCGCCCGACCCGCCGGCCAATCGCCTCCGCGACACCGTCATGTACGTCCTGATGCTCGCTGTGCTCGTCGCGCTGGGCGCGCTGTTCGAGGGGGTGTACGCGACTTTGATCACCGTTGCCGGCATGGCCTTCTTCCTCGGACTGGTCCTCCTCCTGCTCTTGCTTCGAAGAGATGTCTCCTACGACCTTGTCGTCAACGGCGACGGGTTGGCCACCGAGCACAGGACGCACTCGGCTCACGTGCCGTGGAAGGATGTCGAGTGCGTCGGTGTACTGCGCAGGGCACCGGGGACCGTGCTGGTCCCCAACGTGCTCATCGTGCGGCTGAAGGCCGACGCACCGCGCCCGACAGGGTTCCACAAAAGGCTCAACCGATGTCTCCCGGACCAGCGCTACGTCATCGCGGGAATGTTGGGTACCTACGGCGCCGACCCCATGCGTCTGCGCTCGGCGATCGAACACTTCGCCGGCGGCATTTACCGCACTGACCAACAGCTGCTGGAGATCGACCCACGGCTGCGCTGAGGGGCCGAGTCGGTAAGCACCGGTTCAACCAGCCGCGATCTGATCGGCCTGCCTACTGTTCCCGCCCGGGCCGCGGGCTGAAGGGCTTCGCGCAGGCCTTGGCCGACCGGCACGGTACGACGGTGTCGGCCTGGAACTCCGCGTACTCCGGCGGCTGGGAACTGGACCGGGAGCGCGTCGACGGCAGCCCCACGGAGGCGGAGATCCTCAAGCAGTTGCCCGCCGACCCGGCCGCCGCCGCGTACGCCGGTGACATCGCCCTACGCCCGGAGCGGGGCGAGGTGACCCAAGCATCCGGGAGGCACGAGTCCGTAGCCGGACCGCCGTCGGTTCCCGACTGCGATGAGTGAGGCCCCTGCCGCCTCCGGGAAGGCCTGTGTTGCCCACAAAGCTCGCTCCTACACAGGGTTTCCCTCGTAGTCGTCCCCGTAACTGGTTTCTATGATCACGCCGCCTGCAGGTGTCCAGGTCAGTATCTTCCCGTGCTGGAATTTACTCGACCGGCGGTCCGAGGGTCCGTACTCGTCCGAAGTCGGATAGCCGACCTCGCTGCGTTCCCAGCCCATGCTCGCCCATTTGTCGCGAATCGCCCCATGTACTTCCCATGCCCCGGTGTCCGGGGTCCAATAGATCGAACCGTTCTCAAAGTGGTTGTAGCGGCCGACGCCGTCCGGAGTTCCCGTCTCATCCGTGAGCGGATATCCAAGGAACTTCTCTCCACCCAACCGGGCCCAGTGGTCACGGATGGCGCCGTGTACTTCGTGCGCCCCCGTTTCCGGTGACCACTCGATCGTGCCGTTCTCGAAGTCGCGCGAGCGCCCGCGTCCGTCGGGGTTTGGGCCCTCGTCAGTGCCCGCACCGGCATCCGCCGGTGCCCCGATCCACGGGATCGTGGCCCACTTCTCGTCTATGGCAGTCATGTGCTCTGACCTTTCATTGGTCATTTTTCGGGAGAGATCCCGTCCCAAAGAACTGCATCCGAGTGCTTCGGGTTGCGCCCGCCTGTAACTGATCCGGCCGGCACCCTCTGCTGGCCTTGATGTCCGTGATGATCTCGCTTAGCACATCCGCGGCGAGCTGGTGCACTTATTGGGAAGCCGGATTCCCTTACGCTTACGCGATCGGGCAGGGCCCGCCCGTCGCGGAAAAGAGCGCCGGGAAACCCCTTCTGGTTGCCGACAGGTTGAGGACGCCGACGATTTGTTCGGCGGTGGTGGCAGCCTCGTCCGGCCCCGGCGCCTTTACGATCATCGACTGCCAGGGGCGGCCGTTGTAGCGGAAGCAGAAGGGGAACGGCAATAGTTGAATATCGGCATTAACGGCGGCTGCGTTCGGTAGCGAGAGTGTGACGACAGCGGCGTGGCCTGTCGACGTGTTGTGCTCATTCACAGCGGTGATGGCGTCCACCTCGGCCGACAGATCCTGAATCACCTGAGTTTCCTCTTCGGGGCACCACCCACACCAGACCGGCGACAGCTCAAGGGAGTCCGTTGCGAGATCGTCGAGTGTGGGCGTCAGGTCTGTGTCTTCTCCCATGGCGGTTCTCCTTCGTGCGAAGGGACGCGACTCAGCCATGCGCAAATCCATTTTGGATCCGGACACGCCACGTTGCAACTCCGGACGGACTGTCGGACTCTGGGGTTGAGGCGAGGGAGGCGCATCATGGCGACAGTCTCAATGAACCCTCAGACATTCAATGTGACCGTCCGTGAGGTGACCGGTACCAATTCCACTGGCCTGGGGAGCTCCTACAATGTCGGCAGCCTGGCGCCCGTTTCGGACACGGCAATCGCCAGTCCCGGGGTGAAGCTCACCGTCGATGTCCAGGCCGAAAACACCAAGGGCGTAGCCAACTCGCTCACAGTCGTCGCGACCGACTCCTCCGGAAGCAACAGCTTCTTCGGGCAGGCCACGATCACCTGGGACGACGGTGACTCGGGCGTTACCTGGATCGAGTTCACGGGCTTCCCCCTGCAAGCTGACCAGGTGACCGACACCGGTGAGTGCGGACTCTCACTGCAGACCTCGACCGAGGACGTGGCGGTGCGGGTTTTCACCGAGTGAGTGAGGGCTTTCAGCGGTGCCGCTCCAGGGTGAGGACGGCCTTGGTGAGTGACGTCATGCTACGTGGGCTGTATCGGGCTCTGCGGAAGATTCGCCAGGATTTCAGGCGGCCGCTTCCTCGTTCGACGGGTACATGGGCGGCGGACAAGGCCCGCTTGACCGTCTGCTCGGTCGGGGTGAGGTCTCTTTGGGGCGGCCGGCCTGCGGGGGTGGTGACCCACTCGCTCGCACCGAGGTAGGCCATGTCGGCGAGGACGGCGACGCCCTGGCGTCGCAGAACTTGATGATCTTGTGGGTGCGGGCCGCGGTCAGGTCGCGCGTTCGACCGGGCGGCGTCTTGGGGGTGACGCAGCGGGGGGGTGCCTCTATGTCTTTCGTCAAGCGAGGCGTGGGGTTCTGGGTTCGTAGAAGGTGCCGTCGCGGAGCATCGCGAACAGCACGTTGATTCGTTG
>NZ_JNXR01000036.1:0-68629 GCF_000725475.1 Streptomyces durhamensis | reverse complement strand
CTCGTCGTCCTCGTCGTTCCAGCCCGTGTTACCGATCTGCGGGGCCGTCGCGACCACGATCTGCCGGTCGTACGACGGATCCGTCAGGGTCTCCTGGTAACCCGTCATCCCGGTGGAGAACACGGCCTCGCCGAAGGTCTCCCCCACGGCCCCGTAGGCACGGCCGCGGAAGACGCGGCCGTCCTCCAGGACGAGTACGGCGACGGTGGGGCCCGCGGCGCTCATCGGTCCAGTCCGCACGCCGGGCGGCCGCCGCCGAGGTGATCGGGCTGCGGGACGCACTCCAGGCGGAACTGGGCCGCCGTGCGCAGGACCGCCTTCTCGACCTCGCCACTGGAGTCGCCGCGGAAGCGGAAGCGGGCACCGACGTGTTCGTAGCCGCCGACGCGCGGGATGACCTGGCCGACGGCGGGGACGACCACGGCGTACGGTGCCTCGGCGGGGTCTTCCGGGGCGGGCAGTTCGTGGCTGAGCACGCGGCAGGGGGCCGGGACCGGGGAGGGCACGAGCAGCCAGCCGCCGGTGCGCCACCGCGCGGGCACGGGAACGTCGACGGTCCGGCCGAGCTGGATGTCGGCGGCGGCCCGCATCAGGTCGATGCCGTGCACCTCGCGCCAGACGAACGGGATCTCCGCGCCGCCGACCCGGTAGCCCGCCTCCAGGAAGCGGATCGCGGGCCGGCCGTCGGCCGCGGTGCCGACGAAGGCCTCCAGGTGGAAGACCCAGGGGTCGGTGCTGAGCGCGCCCGCGACCTGCGCGGTGAACCGGCCGAGCGCGCCGAGGAGTTCGGGGTCGTCGATCTCGACGGAGCCGAGCGCCTGGCCCTGGGTGAAGTCGACACAGGTGTTGACGTAGCGCGAGGCCCGCCACGGGCCCAGGCGGTCGCCCGTCCACAGGCCGTCGATGTGGACGATCTCGTCGGGGCAGTACGCCTGCACCAGGCGTGGTTCGGGCGGCAGCGCGGCCAGCTGCGGCAGGTCGGTTTCGGAGGCGAGCCGTACGACGCCCCGGCTGGCGGTGCCCCGCCGCGGCTTGACCACGACCGGCAGGCCGTGGCGGTCGGCGAAGGCGCGTACGGCCCGTTCGTCGGGGGCGTCCGCGAAGCGGGGCGTGGGGACGCCGGCGTCCGACACGATCCGGTTCATCGTCAGTTTGTCGCGGAACCGGGCGAGTTCGGCCGGGGTCTGGCCGGCGCAGCCGAGGCGCTCGCGGATCAGGGCCGCGGTGTCGAGGTCGCCCTCGTTGAGGGCGAGCAGCCGGGCCGGCGGGCCGAAGCGGGCGCGCAGCTCGGTCACCGCGCGCCAGACGGCGGCGGAGTCGTCGGTGGCGTGGACGGTCAGGACGGCCGCGGCGCCGGCGGGCACGGAGTCCCGGGCGAGCTCGGTGGTGACGTAGGTGACGTGGTGGGTGCGGTGGTCCAGGTAGTCCTCGTAGCGGGCGTGGCGGTCGCGCCAGCGGTGCAGGACGACGATGTGCCGGCTCATGCGCGCTCCGTCCCGGACACGGCCAGGTCCCGCACGCGGCCCACGGCGAAGGTGGCCGAGACCACGGCGGCGCGGGCGGAGCCGAGGGCGTCGCGGCAGGCGTCGAGGTCGGGTTCGGGCAGTCCGGCGACGATGTCGGTGGCGCAGTCGATCAGGTGGAGAGCGGCCCGGATCAGCGGCTGCTCTTCGGTGTACCGCTCCTCGACGAGCTGCCGGACGGAGTGCAGCTGGGTGACGGGGTCCGGTGCGGGGCTGCCCGTCGGGACGGTCGAAGCGATGGGGTTCACAGGCGGTTCCCTCCCAGTGGTCGGTGCGGGCCGGGTCGCGCGGGACGGCGCGGGCCGGAGGGGTGCGGGGGGCGCGCACGAGGCGGACCGGGCGGCCGGGCGCCGGCGGTTGCGGGCCCGGCCGCCCGGTCCGGGAAGCGGTGCCGGGGCGGCGGACGGTGTGCTCAGCGCGTCTCGAAGCGGATCTTCGCGTTGACGGCCTCGGCCCTGGCCACGGCGTCGTCGGCGTCCCGGCCGGAGGCGATGGCGTAGCCGGAGACGCAGTCGGCGACGGTGAGCAGCGGGGGCACCTTCTCGCCGGCGGCCTTGCCGATCACGGCGGCCACCTCGGTGTCCCGGAACTCGTCGAGGTAGGGCAGGAAGACGTACAGCACCTTGCCCGCGGGGACGTGGCGCACCTCGTCGGCGGCGTCCTCGGCGACCTCGACGGCGGTGACCGTGCCGGGCTCGGGGGTGAAGAACCGTACGGCCGCGCCGCCGATCGGCTCGGGGGAGGTGGCGGGGAGTTCGTCGATGCCGAGCGGCACGGTGAGGAACATCCGGTTCAGGTCCAGGCCGAAGGCGCGCCGGACCAGTTCGGGGGCGCCGCTGCCGGCCAGCCGGGCGTGCGACTCAAGGACCCGGGGGCCGTTCTTCGTCAGCACGAACTCGCTGTGCGAGGGGCCTTCGGTGAGGCCTACGGCGTCCAGCAGCTTCGGGGTCAGCTCGCGGAGTTCGGCGAGCCAGGGCCGGGCGTACCGGCTGGGGGTGCTGACCTCCCATTCGACGTACCGGTCGTTCATGCGGTACTCGGAGTAGCCGATGGGCAGGTGGCGGCCGTCGTAGGAGAAGGAGTCGACGCTGACCACCGGGCCGTCGAGGTACTCCTCGGCGATGACGCCGGTGATGTCCGCCGCGCGCAGGGCCTGCCAGGCGCGTTCGGCGTCCTCGGGGGTGTCGACGGGGTGGATGTGCAGGCTGGCGACGCCGTCCACCGGCTTGACGATGATCCGTTCGCCGACCTCGGCACGGAAGGCGGCTATCTCGGCGGCGCTGCCGACCATGCGGTAGCGCACCGGGCTCAGGCCGTGCTTGTCGAGGAGTTCGCGGGTCAGCGCCTTGTCCTTCAGGGCGCGGGCGGTGGCCTCGGTGACGCCGGGCAGGCCGAGCGCGTCCACGACGAAACCGGTGGACTCGGCGGCCGGTTCGGTGGTGGTGAGGACGCGGTCGAAGGGCCGCTCGTCGTGCAGCGGCTTCAGCACGTCGAGGACGGCCTGCCCGTCGGCGATGGGGGCGTGCACGATGCGCTCGCAGTGCTCGGCGATGGCCGGGTCGTAGGAGCCCTCCTCATGGACGAGGACGACGTCGATGCCGAGCTGCTTGGCGCCGGCGATCGGGGCCGGGCGGCCGCCGACGACGGCCACGCGGTAGGTGTTCATGGGGTTCCCTTCGTACGGTGGTGGAGGTGGGCCGGGCTCAGGCGGCGTAGCAGCGGCGCAGCCAGCGGGCCGTGGCGTCGGGGCGCGGGGTGAAGGCCTTGCGGCGGTGCAGCACCCGGTGGTTGTCGAAGATCATGAAGTCGCCGGTGTCCAGGACGAGTTCGGCGGCCGGGATGGCGGTCAGGGTCTCGGCCCAGCGCTCCAGTGCGGCGCGGGACCGGTCGGTGACGCCTGTGGTGTGGCCGCGGTCGTAGCGGACGCGGTGGCGGCCGGTGCCGTCGGGTTCGAGGATCGCCGCCTCGCGCAGCGGGCCGGTGGCCCCGCCGTCGTTGGAGTCGGGCGCGCCGACCTCGAACTCGGGCGTCTGCAGGATCTGCCGGGTCTCGGGATCCAGGCGCACGAGGACGTCGTCGAGGGCGGCGATCTCGGTGGGGACCTGCTCCTCGTTGCGCACCGCGTAGAACGTCAGGTACGGCGGGGTGTAGAGGCGCGGGTCGGAGCCGGGCCGGCCGAACGGCTGGTGCGGGTTGTCGGAGTGCCAGAAGAACTCCGAGTCGGCGCCCCAGGAGCTGGTGGTGCCGCAGGCCTTCGGGTTGGGCACGACGTTGCGGATGAGGTGGCCGTCGTTCTCGTAGGCGACGGCGAAGGGCGTCGCGCCGATCAGGCGGATCAGCCCCAGGTGGACGGCGTTGGTGACGGCCAGCTCGGGTTCGTCCCCGAAGCCGCTCACCGGGGTGGCCGGGAAGTCCTGTGCCGGCAGGTTGGACAGCACCAGGGCGTGCCGCGCGGCGGCGGTGAACACCTGGACGCTCTGCAGCACGTCACCGGGGAGGTGGCGGCTGAGCGCGTAGGCGCCGATGCCGGCGAGGATGGCGTCGTCGAGGTCGGAGTCCAGCCGGGTCTCCGAGACACGTTCCGATATCTCCTTGTCCAGCAGGTCCCGGACGCTGTCGTCGAGACGGTGCCGGGCGAACTGGAGCAGGCTGGTCATCGTTTGTCTCCCATCGGTCTTGGGCGCACCTGGCCGCTCGCCGTTCAGCGGGCCTGTGTCGGGGTCGGCGCGGTCCAGTAGGTGGTGGTGCGGGCGGGCCGACGGCGGGTCATGGGGTCCTTGACGACGCGGCTCACCAGGCCGACGGGCGTCACGACGAAGCAGTAGACGAGGAAGAGCAGGAAGGTGCGCATGGGCGCTCCGTTCTCCCGGCGCACCCGGGCGGGCGCCGGGGTTGGTGGGGATGGCGGGGCGGTGCTCAGTCGAGCGGGATCTCGGCACGCCAGTCGTGCTCTTCCGACCAGGCGGGCTGGGCGCTCTTCTCCAGCAGGAAGTTGCCGAGCGCGAGCATGTCGATGTTGGTGCGCATGAAGCAGGTGTAGGCGTCGTCGGGGGTGTTGACGATCGGCTCGCCGCGCACGTTGAAGGAGGTGTTGACCAGGACCGGGCAGCCGGTGCGGGCCTTGAAGGCGGTCAGCAGCCGGTGGTAGGCGGGGTTGCTGTGCTCGGTGACCGTCTGCACGCGTGCGGAGTGGTCGAC
Source organism: Streptomyces durhamensis (assembly GCF_000725475.1). Classification (NCBI taxonomy): domain Bacteria; kingdom Bacillati; phylum Actinomycetota; class Actinomycetes; order Kitasatosporales; family Streptomycetaceae; genus Streptomyces; species Streptomyces durhamensis. The sequence goes on along the minus strand of NZ_JNXR01000036.1, from coordinate 63,908 downwards.
GTGGGTGACGGCGGGGATGGTCGAGCGGTGCACCTTCAGCAGGTCCAGGCCGCTGGCGCCGGCGCTGTCGGCGTCGAGCCGCTGGGCCTTCGCGACCTGGGAGACCACGAGCATGTACGGGCTCTCCTGGGGCAGGTCGAAGTAGTCGGTGGCGTCGGGGGCCAGCACGGCGGGCGCGAACGGGCGGAACGACTCCCGGAACTTGATCTTGAGGTTCATGGTGGACTGCATGTCCGGGTTGCGCGGGTCGCCGATGATCGAGCGGGCGCCGAGTGCGCGCGGCCCGAACTCCATGCGGTCCTGGAACCAGCCGACGATCTTCCCCTCGGCCAGTCCCTCGGCGACCGCCTTGGCCAGCGTGTCGGGGTCGAGGCGCTGGTGCGGGATGCCGCGGGACTCCAGGTAGGCGGCGATCTCCTCGTCGTCGTAGCCGGGCCCGAGGAGCGAGCCGCTCATCGCGTCGCGTCCGGTGGCGGGGTGGTCGCGGCGCACCCCGCGCTCCATGGCGACGGCCTGGGCCGCGCCGAGCGCTCCGCCGGCGTCTCCGGCGGCCGGCTGGATCCACACCTCGTCGAAGATGCCCGCGTCGATGATCTTGCCGTTGGCGACGCAGTTGAGGGCGACGCCGCCGGCCAGGCACAGGGTCGACTCGCCGGTGCGTTCGCGGGCGGTCCGCGCCAGCCGCAGCACGACCTCCTCGGTGACGGCCTGGACCGAGGCCGCCAGGTCGAACTCGCGCTCAGTGAGCGGGCCTTCGGGGGCGCGCCGGGGTCCGCCGAAGAGCTTCTCGAAGCCCCGGCCGGTCATCACCTGGCCGCGCAGGTACTCGAAGTACCGCATGTCCAGGCGGAAGGAGCCGTCGGGCCTGATGTCGACGAGGTGCTCGCGGATGAGGTCGGCGTAGCGGGGTGTGCCGTAGGGGGCGAGGCCCATCAGCTTGTACTCGCCGGAGTCGACCTTGAAGCCGCAGAAGTAGGTGAACGCCGAGTACAGCAGGCCCAGGGAGTGCGGGAAGCGCAGTTCCGCGAGGGGGGTCAGCTCGGTGCCGCGGCCGTGCCACAGGGTGGTCGTGGCCCACTCGCCGACGCCGTCGATGCACAGGACGGCCGCGGACTCGTAGGGGCTCGGGAAGAAGGCCGAGACGGCGTGCGACTCGTGGTGGCGGCGCACGGACAGCTCCGGCACGCGGCCCAGGCCCAGCGCGGCGAGGTCGGCGCGCACCCGGTCGGCGGTGCGCAGCTTGCCGCCCGGTCCGAGCCAGGAGGGGAGGGTGTCGCGGAAGGAGGCGAAGCCGGTCGGGGCGGCGCCGAGGAAGGTGGCGAGCACCCTGCGGAACTTCAGCCGCGGGTCCTCGTAGTAGGCGACGGCGGACACGTCGTCCAGGCGTGCGCCGGCCTCTTCGAGGCAGTAGCGGACGGCCGCCGCGGGGAAGGAGGGGTCGTGCCGCCGCCTGCTGAAACGTTCCTCTTGAGCGGCCGCGACCGGCACGCCGTCGGCGATCAGCGCCGCGGCGCTGTCGTGGTAGAAGGCCGACACTCCCAGGATCAGGTCAGACACCGCTGCGTTCCTCCACGGAATTGGTGTGCGGGATGTGGTCTGTGCGATCGGGTACGGGCGTCATCCGCGCCTGCCCGCGAGCCGTCCGCGGCGGGCGGCCAGCCGGGCGCCCACACCGCTCGGCGGGTTCAGCGAGCGGTAGCCCGTCCGCACCCGCTGCCAGGTCTCCTCCCGGCCGCCGGGACCAGGGGTCTCGGGCAGGGCGGCCATCAGCGTGTCCACCGCGTCCGCGGCCCAGGCGGAGTGGCCGGTGGCGACGTTGTCGATGGTGTTGTGGATGTCGACGAAGCGCGTGCTGAACCCGTAGGCCTTCAGCGCCAGCCGGGCCCTGCGGTAGGTGCCGCCGACACCCGACAGCTCCATCGCCAGGTTCAGCCCCAGCACCTCCGGCAGGAACGTCCGCGGGAACCGGCCGACGCACAGCCAGTACACCGGCAGCTCGAACGACTCGTCCCGGAAGCCGGGCCAGCGGGCGAACTCCGCCGAGGCGGTGGGCGGCAGGTCGACGCCCATCTCCTTGAGGACGTCCCGGTAGATCAGCGGGTGGTTCAACCGGGGCTCGCCGTTGCCGAGTTCGTCCCAGTAGGTCTCGAAGAGCGAGTGCCCGATCTCCGAGGACGCCTGCTCGTAGTCGGTGAAGCCCTGCAGCCAGCTGCCGTCGATCAGGGTCAGCGGCGCCGTCTGCACGGTGTCGTCGACGACCGCCTCCCGCGAGGGCAGCGGTACGTCCGCGTTCTCCTCGAACTCCGCGCCGTGCCGGTCGTGCCGCTCCTGCAGCCAGGGCCGCAGCCCCTCGCGCCCCCAGCGCACCGGCAGCGGCATGGTCCGCTCGTCCATCCCGTGCCGCGAGCGGGCCAGCCACCCCGCGACATACCGCTTCGCCCAGACCCGCAGCTCCGGGCTGTCGGTACGCCGCATCAGCAGGTGATAGGCCTCCCGCACGGAGGAGGGCACACGCCCCGGACCCCGATGCCCGGCCCGCAGGGCGGCGGCCACGGCGGCGGGAGCGGGTGCGGCGGCCGGGGCGGACTCCGCGGCTGCGGCGGCGGGGGCGGGCTCCGCGGTGGGGACCGTCGTGCCGTCGGAGGGTGTCGGGAGGGAGTCGATCCAGCGGCGGATGACGTTCAGGTCCTCCGGGGAGAACACCCGGAACATCGGGCCGCGTTCGCCGACCAGGCCCCGGACCAGTGAGCTGGCCGACGCCCGCCCGGGCTTGACGAGCTTGCTGCGGGACAGGGCGTCCAGCAGGGGGTACGCGTCCGTGCGGCACTCGGCGAGCCAGCGGGCCAGCGGCTTGCCCTCCAGCTGGAACTGGTGGTGGTACACGGACCCTTCGCGGGCGCGCAGCCGCATCAGCTCCGCCATGTCGAACGCCGGGTCCCCGGCCGCGACCAGCTCCGCGTACAGGCCGCCCGACCACGCGCGCAGCGCCCCCAGCGTCCAGGCGAAGCCCCGCCGCACCGCGTCGGCGGCCCGGTCGCCGTCCTCGGCGACCAGCTCCTCGACCAGGGCCCGGCACTGCCGGTCCGGCCGCTCCGCGTCCGCCTCCCGCGGCACCGAGGGGTCCACGGCGTCCCAGTCGGTCTCGGCCGGCCGGGCCTGTCTGACCATCGCCAGGGCGGGCAGCAGTCCGACCGCGCGCAGGCACAGATCGGCGCCGAGCAGCTCGCCACGGAAGTCGTCCGGCCGCCTGCTCATCGCCAGCAGCAGGCCCGGCAGCCGGAACGCCGACTCGGGGATGCGCTGGTCACCGGTGAGCCGCGCGGCCGGTACCGCGTGCTCGGCCAGCCGCAGCCGGCGCAGCAGCTCCAGGAAGGCGCTGCCCCGGGAGGCGTGCGGGTGTCCGGCGCCCACGTCGGAGGCGTACAGGGCGAGTATCCGCAGCACCACCGGGACCTCGAAGGTGCCGGGCGCGCTCAGCCACTGCAGCCAGGCGCCGGAGACCAGCGAGAGCGGGGCACAGCCGAGCACGGCACGGCGTACCAGCACCTCCTCGTGCCCGGCGGGCCGGCCCTCCCGGTGGCCGGCGTCCAGCAGGCCCGTGAACCGCTTGCCCTCCTCGGCCGACCAGTCGGCGGCCTGCCGGACGAGGTCGTCGAGCGGGCCGTCGGCGCCGGCCGCCCGGCGCAGCTCGGCGCGGACCTCCTCCACGAATCCGCCGTCCGGCACCGAGGCCTCGGGGTCGGCGGCGTAGGCGTACACGACCCGGGCGGGGCCGCCGTCGTCGTACATCCTCATCCTTTCGCGGGCTCAGAACATGGGGTAGATGGACGCGTCGTTCTTACGGCTTGCGCGCTTCTTGCGCCGGAACAGCAGGTCCGTGATTTTGCGCAGCAAAGACATGCGTGATCGCCTTTTCTCGAAGGGAGAACTCCGGAAAATCCAGGTCAGGAAAGGCCGAGTGTTTCGGCGAGAATGCGGGCCACGAGGTCGTAGCCGTGATCGGTGTAGTGCGCCCGGTCCACGAAGATCCAGTCCTGCTCGGTGACCGCCTCGGCGACGACCGGATTGAGGTCGACGTAACGGATGCCGAGCTTCTCGCAGCCGGCTTCGAGTTTGCCGGAGAAGGCGCGGGCGACCTCCTTGCGGGAGATGTCGCCGTAGAGGGCCTCCCAGGTGCCCAGCTTGGAGATGCGGTCGATCTCGTCGAAGAGCAGCCGCTCCTGCGGCGCGTGCCGGTCGCGCATCCACAGCGCCATCGGCTGCAGCACGTACGTCAGCCTGGCCGCCGGGCCGGCCAGCCGCCGCCAGCTGTCCAGGTGGCGCAGGGTCAGCTCGGCGGCGGCGTCGATGACCGCGGGGATGTCGCGGCGGACGTCGTCGTGCGTGGAGATGGTGCGGCGGCGCTCGGGGCGGCGGCCCAGCAGCTTGGTGCCGGAGGCCTTGCGGTTGCTCTCGCGCAGCTCTTCCATCTTGTCGAAGTACTCGCCGCAGAACCAGAACGCGCCGTGGTCGCCCTGCTGCCACTCGGGCAGCCGGCCGACGGTGAGGTCGTTGAGCCCCGAGAAGACGACGATCTCCTCGATCTCCGGCAGCAGATGGCGGTACAGCGTGAACAGCAGCAGTTCCTGCGTGGAGTTGTAGCAGCGGCCCCCGAAGTTGAGCCACGGCGCCGACGGGGCGTGCTTGCGCCACAGCTGCGAGGCGAGGGTGGTGGCGTCGCTGGTGGCGCCGATGCCGAGCACGGTGGAGCTGCCGGAGATCAGCCGCACCGGTCCGGCGGGCATCCGGCCGGCCGCGGAGGCCGTCTCGCCGTCCGGGCCGTGCGAGAGCCGGAAGCCGGCCCGGTCGGTGTTGATGACGGGGGACCGGTAGCCGGCCCGGTGGAAGTACATGAGGTAGGGCAGATAGCGGGCCTCGCCGCGGTCGTCGAACCGCGTGTACTCCTGCATCTGCGGGGTCAGTTCGTCACGGTGGAGCTTCACGTCGGGCGCACTCCTCGGCTCGTGCGGTCGGGGGCGGTGGACGGGACGGCAGGGGTTCAGGTGCGCAGCAGGGGGCCGCGGTGCAGCTTGTGCTGGGCCGCCTGGGCCAGGGGGCGGACGACGAGACGGTCGACGTTGACGTGCTGGGGCAGCCCGACCGCCAGCGCCACGCACTCGGCGACGTCGTCGGCGCCGAGGGGGCGGTCGACGCCGTCGTAGACGGCCGCGGCCCGTTCGGCGTCGCCGCGCATGCGGTTGAGGGCGAACTCCTCGGTCCTGACCATCCCGGGCGCCACCTCGATCACCCGGACCGGCTCGCCGCACAGCTCCAGGCGCAGGGTCTCGGTGAGGGCGCGCTCGGCGTACTTGGCCGCGCAGTAGCCGCCACCGCCCTCGTAGGCCGCGAAGGCCGCGGTGGAGGTCACGGTGACGACGGTGCCGCCCTGCCCGGCGCGCAGCAGCGGCAGCAGGGCCTGGGTGACGCGCAGGCTGCCCAGCACGTTCACGGCGTACATCCGCTCCCAGTCGGCCGGGTCCGCCTCGGCCACGGGCTCCGCGCCCAGGGCGCCGCCCGCGTTGTTCACCAGCACGTCGCAGGAGTCGAGCGTGGCGGCCATGCGCCGTACGGCCGTGTCGTCGGTGACGTCCAGCGCGTACGGCCGTACGCCGGTCTCCTCGGCCAGCTGCCGCAGCCGGTCCGCGCGCCGTGCGACGGCCACCACCTCGAAACCGTCCTTCGCCAGCCGGCGCGCGGTCGCCGCGCCTATTCCGCTGCTCGCCCCGGTCACCACGGCCTTTCCGGCCACCGATGCCACCGCCTTCCCGTCGTACATAATGGGGAATTCACGAGCGAATTCCGCTCGTGCTTTTTCTTGACGAGGGAGAGCTTTCCCGACCGGGGAGACTGATTGAACCGTGCACGTTGTTCGGCAATCCGCAATGCGGGAACCCGCAGGGCGGACAAAACGGGCATGCGTCGGTCAGGATTCGAGAAGCGCCGGACGGTACGCCCCCGCTAGCGTGGCCGCCATGGACCTCACCGCACCGCACGCCGCCGACAGCCATGACCTGATCCGGGTGCACGGCGCCCGCGAGAACAACCTCAAGGACGTCAGCGTCGAGCTCCCCAAGCGCCGGCTGACGGTGTTCACCGGGGTGTCCGGTTCGGGCAAGAGCTCGCTGGTGTTCGACACGATCGCCGCCGAGTCACAGCGGCTGATCAACGAGACCTACAGCGCCTTCGTGCAGGGCTTCATGCCGACGCTGGCCCGGCCCGAGGTCGACGTGCTCGACGGGATCACCACCGCGATCATCGTGGACCAGCAGCGGATGGGCGCCGACCCCCGCTCCACCGTCGGCACCGCCACGGACGCCAACGCCATGCTGCGCATCCTGTTCAGCCGGCTCGGCAGGCCGCACATCGGCTCGCCCAAGGCGTTCTCGTTCAACGTGGCCTCGGTCAGCGGCGCCGGCGCGGTCACCGTGGAGCGCGGCGGGCAGCAGGTGAAGGAGCGGCGCAGCTTCAGCATCACCGGCGGCATGTGCCCGCGCTGCGAGGGCCGGGGCTCGGTCTCCGACCTGGACCTCACCCAGCTCTACGACGACTCGCTGTCCCTGAACGAGGGCGCGCTGACCGTGCCCGGCTACAAGACGGGCGGCTGGAACCACCGCCTCTACACCGAGTCCGGCCTGTACGACGCGGACAAGCCGATCCGCGAGTTCACCAAGCGGGAGCTGCAGGACTTCCTGTACCGCGAGCCGGTCCGGATGAAGATCGCCGGCATCAACATGACCTACGAGGGTCTGGTGCCGCGCATCCAGAAGTCGATGCTGGCCAAGGACCGGGAGGGCATGCAGCCGCACATCCGGGCGTTCGTGGACCGTGCGGTCACCTTCGCCACCTGCCCGGAGTGCGAGGGCACCCGGCTCACCGAGGCGGCCCGCTCCTCGAAGATCGAGGGCGTCAGCATCGCCGACGCGTGCGCGATGCAGATCAGCGACCTGGCCGAGTGGGTGCGGTCGCTGGCGGAGCCGTCGGTGGCGCCGCTGCTCGACTCGCTGCGGCACACCCTCGACTCGTTCGTGGAGATCGGCCTCGGCTATCTCTCGCTCGACCGGCCGGCGGGCACCCTGTCGGGCGGCGAGGCCCAGCGCGTGAAGATGATCCGCCACCTCGGCTCCTCGCTGACCGACGTGACGTACGTCTTCGACGAACCGACCATCGGCCTGCACCCGCACGACATCCAGCGGATGAACGGGCTGCTGCTGCGGCTGCGCGACAAGGGCAACACCGTGCTGGTCGTGGAGCACAAGCCGGAGGCCATCGCGATCGCCGACCACGTCGTCGACCTCGGTCCCGGCGCCGGTACGGCGGGCGGCACCGTGTGCTTCGAGGGCACCGTCGAGGACCTGCGGGCCAGCGGCACGCTCACCGGACGCCACCTGGACGACCGGGCCGCCGTCAAGGACGCGGTGCGCAAGCCGACCGGCGCCCTGGAGATCAGGGGCGCGACGACGCACAACCTGTGCGACGTCGACGTCGACATCCCGCTGGGCGTGCTGTGTGTGGTCACCGGTGTCGCGGGCTCCGGCAAGAGCTCGCTGGTGCACGGGTCGATCCCGGCCCGGGAGGGCGTGGTGTCGATCGACCAGACGCCCATCCGTGGTTCGCGCCGCAGCAACCCGGCGACGTACACCGGGCTGCTGGAGCCGGTCCGCAAGGCGTTCGCCAAGGCCAACGGCGTGAAGCCGGCGCTGTTCAGCGCCAACTCCGAGGGCGCCTGCCCGACCTGCAACGGCGCCGGTGTCGTCTACACCGATCTGGCGATGATGGCCGGTGTCGCCACGACCTGCGAGGAGTGCGAGGGCAAGCGGTTCCAGGCCTCGGTGCTGGAGTACACCTTCGGGGGGCGGGACATCGCCGAGGTGCTGGCGATGCCGGTGGCCGAGGCGGAGGAGTTCTTCGGCGCGGGCGAGGCGCACATCCCGGCGGCGCACAAGATCCTCGACCGCATGGCCGACGTCGGCCTCGGCTACCTCACCCTGGGTCAGCCCCTCACCACCCTCTCCGGCGGCGAACGCCAGCGCCTGAAGCTGGCCACCCACATGGCCGACAAGGGCGGCGTCTACGTGCTGGACGAGCCGACGACGGGTCTCCACCTGGCGGACGTCGAGCAGTTGCTGTCCCTCCTGGACCGCCTGGTGGACTCCGGCAAGTCGGTCATCGTGGTCGAACACCACCAGGCGGTCATGGCCCACGCCGACTGGATCATCGACCTCGGCCCCGGCGCCGGCCACGACGGCGGCCGCGTCGTCTTCGAGGGCACCCCGGCGGAACTGGTCGCGGCGCGGGCCACGGTGACGGGGCAGCACCTGGCGGCGTACGTCGGCCGCTGAGGCGCCGCTTCCAGCGCTCGCGCGGGCCCGTCCCACCCATGGGGCGAGGCTACGCAGCGCCGCCCGGGCGGGTGGGCCAGGCCAGGGTGCGGGGGAGCGCCGGGGCGGTGCGGCGCCGGGACGACAGCCCCAGGGAGGCCGTGGCCGCCGCCAGGGTCATCGCGTACGACTCCACGGCGCGGCGGACGTTGGGGGCGTCCAGGCTCGTCCCGGTGACCAGCCGGTCGAGGTCGACGTAGGCGGAGCGGACGATCTCGATCCACCGGTAGACCCGCCAGTCCTGCTGCCAGTCGCGGGTGAACCGGGCGGGCAGCCGGCTCTCCCAGCGCCGGAACATGCGGTCGCGGATCTCCGGCCGGGTCGGGGTGAGGTGCATGTGCCGGACCAGCTCGTACAGCGGATCGCCGACCAGGGCCAGCTCCCAGTCGATGAGGGTCAGCGCCAGATCGTCGTCGCGGCGCACCAGGTTCCAGGGGTTGAGGTCGCCGTGCAGCAGGGCGGGGTCGCGGTCGGTGACCTGGTGCCGGGCGAGGATCTCGCGCAGCCGGGGCGCGTCCGGCAGGCCGAGGAAGCGGGCCAGCCGCTGGGACTGGCGGGGCAGAGCGGCCACCAGCGCGACCAGCTGCTCGCTGAGCCAGCCGTGGAAGCCGGGACGGCCGGCCACCGGGTCGACCGTGGTGTAGTCGATCTCGGCCAGCGCGGCCAGCTGGTCGACCAGGCGGTCCGCCTCGTGCGGGCGCAGCCCGTGCACCGGGTGCTCGGGTCTGCGGCCGAGGTCGCGGCCGGCCTCGTAGGTGTGGACGGCGAACCGGTCCGCGCCGTAGCGGTGGCCGGGATCGGTGGCGTGGCTCTCGCCGAGCGCCAGCACCCGGGGTGCGGCCACCGGCGCCCCGGAGCGCTCGATGGCCGCGAGCACCGCGTGCTCGCTGAGGAAGCTGCGCTCGCGCCGCAGGACCACGGTCGCCTCGCGGCGGACGACGACGGGGAAGGGCGCGCCGGGGACCTGGATCACCGTGCTGAGGTGCGCGGCGCCCTTGAACACCCGCTCGGCCGGTGCGGCGCCCTCCAGGAACAGCGCGTCGGCGACCGCGGAGTGCGAGAACGCCGGGTGCTCGGGCACCCGCCGGTCCGGCAGCCAGGCGATGCCCCGGCGGGCGCGGCCCACCGCGCCGGGCCGCCGGGCGCCGGCCGAGACGCCCCGCCGGAACAGGATCCGCTCGATCTCCTCCCGCTCCGGCACCCGGCCCAGCCGCAGCGGCTCGGCGGCGCGGCCCAGGGCCGCGTGGACGGCGGCGGTCGCCTCGTCCAGGTGCTCCTGACCGAAGGCGTCCTCCAGGGAGCGCGCGGCGCGGATCACGGCCGCGTACAGCGACTGCGCGTGCTCGAAGGCGACGTAGTGGCGCAGGTCCTTGTGCAGTCCGGCGACCGCGGCGGGCCGCACCCGGCGTACGGCGCCCTCCCAGGCCCCGGTGACCTCGGGCCACTGGTGGTCGGGGTAGCGCGTCCGCACGAGGTGGACGGCGAGGTCGTGCAAGGGGTCGCCGTAGCCGGCCAGTTCCCAGCCCAGGCAGTGCAGCGGTCGGGCACCGGCGGCCGGCACCACCACACTGCCGCGGTGCAGATCGCCGTGGAGCAGGCCGTACGGCCGCCGGGTCATCGACGGCACCCGCTCGGCGAACCGGGGCAGGGCGTCCTCGGGCACGCCGAGGGCCGTGAACAGGCCGCCGTACCGCCGCCAGTTGGGCCGGCGGACCTGCCGCTCGGCCTGGTGGGCGAGGGTGCGCAGAAAGCCCTGGGAATCGGTGTGGTTGCCCGGCCAGGACGGCGGCAGCGGCGGCAGGGCCGCGACGCGCACCTGCACGATGGCGGCCAGCAGTTCCGCCAGCTCCGTCAGCAGCGGCCCGTCGACCGGTTCGCCGGGGCCGCTCAGCTCGGCCAGCGGGGTGCCCTCGACATGGCTGTGGAGGGCGAAGCCGTCCCCCTCCAGCAGGCACTCCGGCACGTTCGGCAGCACGGCCCGCACCGCCCGCAGGATCTCCGGCTCGCCGGCCCAGGTCCGGATCACCACCGGCGGTACGTCGGGCCTCGGCACCCGCACGGTCACCGGGGTGCCCGGCTCCCGGCCGAGCAACCGGGCCAGCGGCTCGGTCAGCGGCAGCACGTGGTCGTCGTGGTGGAAGCCGGTGCCCCTCGGCCGGGTGGCGAGCGCGCGGGCCACGAAGGCCCGGACGACGTCCGTCCGAACTCTGCCGGCGTGTCCCTGGGCCGCGGCACGGGGAACAGGCGGTGCGCCCACTGGCCGCTCCGGGGTCGATCGCGCGGAGAGGAGGGCTGGCCGTTCCTCCCGCGCGGTTACGCACGCGCCCGAGCGGTGACTCGGACGTGTCGGCATGCTAGCCGACCGGGCGGCTGCTCCGGAGCAATCGCAGCAGAGGCTGGAGCGACCGTACGACCCGCTGGGCGCCCGCGGCGCGCAGCACCGCCTCCTTCGCCTCGTTACGCGCGTAGCCGAGGAACGGAACGCCCGCGGCGCGGGCCGCGGCGAGGTCCGAGGGGGCGTCACCGATCATCAGGGCGGCCGAGGGCGCGGCGCCCATCGCGTTCAGGGCCCGGTTGAGGCACTGCGGGTGCGGTTTGAGGTGGTGCAGCTGATCGGTGCGGCCGTACAGATGCGGGCTGAAGCAGCCGGTGAGGCCGCGGGTCTCCAGGTAGGTGCGGGCCGCGCGGGGCGAGTTGTTGGTGGTGACGGCCAGCCGGGCGCCGACGGCCGTCCAGGTGCGGATCAGCGGGTCGGCGTAGGCGGTGGGCAGCGCGGAGGCGGCGGCCCGCAGCTCCTCCTGGGTGAGCCGCTCCTCCAGCCCGGCGACCAGGTCGCTGCCCGGGCGTCTGCGGCCCACCGCGCGCAGTACGACCTGCGGGTCCAGGGTGTCCCGTTCGGTGTCGGTGAGCAGACCGTGGAGGCCCTGCCGGGCCAGCCACTCCACCAGGTCCGCGGCCACCCGTTCCGCCTTGTGCCCGGCGAAGAGACGGCAGATCGGCCCGTCGAAGTCCCACAGCACGAACCGGGCCGGTGTGATCAGTTCCCGAAGCTTCTCGATCTCATTGGCACCAGAGGTCGCACCAGACGTCGCATCAGAAGTCGCATCAGAAGTCACTAGGAGAGTGTCAGGTCCGTCGTGATGGTTTCCCAGAGGGCGTCGAACCACTTCTGTGATTGCTCCACGAACGCCGCGTCCCGCTGACCGGCCCGCTGTTCGAAGGAGAACAGCAGCGACTCGGAGCCGACGGCGTCGTACATCTTGAGCGTCCCGCTGTCCGTCGGCTCCTCGCGGCGCTCGATCTTGTAGTACGCGAACAGCGCCTCCGCCCCGTTGAGCAGGTACAGCTTGACCGGAGGGGTGAACGGCAGGGCCCGGAAGGTGACGTGGACGTCGATGTCGTGGGTTCCGCGCAGCGCCTGGAGGTTGTACTGGAGCACCTGGCCCTGGGCGTTGCGCATCGCCAGCCAGCGCTGGTGGACGGCCTCGTCCTCCTCGCTCCCGGCGTCGACCGAGACCGGGAAGGCGAGGTTGATGTCGCGGGACGGCAGCAGGACGCGGGCGTCGATCCGCTCGGGGCGCAGCCGGCCCTCGTGGACCAGGCGCAGCGGCTCACCGAGCGCCGGGATCAGGCTCTGCGCGGTCAGGCAGACGGCGTCGATGCGCACGTGCGGTGCGGAGAACGCCTCGGTCAGCCGGGGCGCGAGCGCCACCATCGTCGGCTGGGGCTCCTCCCGTCCGGGCTGCGGCTCGGCGACCCGGGGCGGGCTGCCCTTGGTGACGCCGCTGAGCAGCCCGTCCTCGTGCAGCAGCCGCAGCGCCTGGCGTACGGCACCCCGCTCGACCCCGAACTCCCCGGCCAGCTCGGCCTGGGTCGGCAGCCGCTGGCCAGGGCGCAGCACGCCGGTGCGGATGCGCTCGCGCAGGGTGCCGGCGATCTCCTGAGGCGTGCGTCTTCCGCTGCCGTTCACTGCCACATGCTCCTGGGTCACGACCAAACGCTACAACTCTGATCCATCTACGGGGAGTTGGCTGCCAACGATTGCGAGTTGGCGAAGCCGTGCGGCATACGGGAATCCGGCGCCAGGCCCTAGGGACTGAGCAGCAGGTCCGAACTGATCGTCTCCCACAGCGCCTCGAACCACAGCCGCGACTCCTCCACGAACGCGGCGTCCCGCCGCCCGGCCCGCTGCTCGAACGCGAACAGCATCGAGCGCGTGCCGTCGGCGTCGTACAGCTCCAGGTGCGCCTGCTCGATCTCCCGCTCGCGGCGCTTGAGCGTGTAGTACGCGAACAGCGCCTCCGAGCCGTTGAGCAGGTACAGCTTGACCGGCGGGGTGAACGGCAGGGCCCGGAAGGAGACCCGCACGTCGACGCCGTGCGTGGCGTACAGGGCCAGCAGGTTCTGCCGCAGCACCTGGCCCTGGGCGTTGCGCTGGGCCAGCCAGCGGCGGTGCAGCAGCCCTCCGTCGTCGGCGGACACCGGCGCCGGGAAGGCGAGGTCGATGTCCCGGCTGGGCAGCAGCACCCGGACGTCGATCTTGGCCGGTTTCCGCCGCCCCGCGTGGATCTGCCGGAGCGGCTCGCCGATGGCCAGCGTGAGCGAGACCGCGGTCAGGCACAGCGCGTCGATGCGCACGTGCGGGGCGGCGAAGGCGTCCGCGATGCGGGGGGCGAGGCCGGCCATGGTGGGCTGCGGCGGCGCCGGGCCGACCGGCGAGGACACCGGCCCCGGCACCGCCGCCACCGTGGCCGGGCTGCCCTTGGAAACGTTGGTCAGCAGCCGCTCCGACTGCAGGATGCGCAACGCCTGCCGCACCGCACCCCGTTCGACCCCGAACTCGTCGGCCAGCTCGGCCTGTGTGGGCATGCGCTGCCCCGCCCGCAGCACACCGGACCTGATCCGGGTGCGCAGTTCGTCGGCGATGTCGCGGGACGCGTGAGGCCGGTGTGACCTCGTCCGTCCACTGACGGAGGCGTGCTCCGGGTCCACGGAAAAACACTACAACTTCCCGCCAAGTTACGGCAGTTCAGCGACAGCTGGTTATGAGCCGCCACCCGACGGAGATAAGTACTGTGAGTTGGCTGCCAACTCGCACGACATGGTCAAGCTTCCCAGTGGTTGGCCGACCGGGCTCCCTTCCGGAGGGGAGCCGGGAGCCCGGACAGGGGACGGCCACCGAAGCGCACAGTCACAACTGAACACGACATCGCACAGCCACAACCGAACACCGCGGCACAGCCACAACTGAACAGCTCGCTACGGATGCACAGTCAGCGTCACCGGGTGAGAGGAGCGGTCAGAACATGTCCGGGCACCACGGCCGCCCGGGCGAGCGGAACAGGGCGTCGGCCTTCCGGGCGGCGCCCTCTCGTTCTTCCTGGACCCGGCCGAGCGCGGCGAGCCGCAGCACCGACTCGCCACCGAGCCAGACCGAGGCCAGATCCGCCACGTCCAGCGTGAGATCGGCGCCCTGGGTGCGCGTCGGCACACAGGACACCCCCTCGGGCGAGGCCTCCAGCCGGAAGCGGCCCCCCGCCGTCCCGGCGGCGTCAACGGCCTCCAGCACCACCGTGCCCGCCGCCTCGTACGTCCGCGCCTCCAGGGCCCGTACGACGTCCAGGATCCGCAGCCAGAGCCAGTCCGCGTGCCCGGTGATCCGGGCGGCGCGCGGGTCGGGCAGATGCAGGGGGAGCAGGTCGTCGGGGCCGCGGTAACCGCTCTTGACCTTGGTGATCCAGTCGATCGAGCACAGGAAGTGCCACAGGGCGCGCTCCGCCCGCGAGGTCGTGGCGATGAGCCCCAGCACGCTGGCGGTCTGATCCGGCTGCTTGCCGTGCCAGACCTCATCCGACGTGTACGCCACCAGGCCCTCGACCTCGCCGTGGGCCGCCCGGTAGACGGCGTAGAAGGGCTCGGTCCAGTCGCCGTGGTAGCGCAGCACCCCGGTGTTCATCTGCCACCACAGCGCGTCGCGGCTGACCGCGCCGGGCTGCAGACGGCGGAACCGCTCGAACAGCTCGGGGCCGAGCTTGCGTACGTCCTCGCCGTCCACCAGGTCGATCCGGCCGCCGTCGGCGGGCCCGGACCAGCGCGGGTCGAGGCCGGCCCGGGGCACCTCGACGGTCCACTGGGTCGACCAGGTGACCGGGCCGAAGCCGTAGCGGCCGTAGATCGGGTACTCGGCGGCGATCAGGGTGGCGACGACGTCACCGCGCTCCTTCGCCGCCGCGAGGTCCCGCTCCACCATGCGGCTCAGCAGGCCGCGGCGGCGGTGGGTGGGGCTGACGCTGACGTTGGTGATCGCGTTCGCGGCCACCGGCGCGCCGCCGACCGCGGTCAGTTCCTGGGCGAAGGAGCGGTAGGTGGCCACACAGCGGCCGTCGTCGAAGGCGCCGAGCAGCCGGCCGGGCTCGAACAGCGCCCGCCGGGCCTCGATCTGCTCGGGTGTCAGGACGGGCGGCCGCACGAACCCGACGGCGTGCGCGCGCAGCCAGTCCCTGTGCTCGGCCTCGGTGACGATGCGGACGTCGCTCATGGCCCCACCGTAGGCGGCGGCCCGGAAGCTGTCGCCCACATTTCGCCACCCGCACCGCCCCGCCGCCGGCTCAGAGCAGCAGGTCGTCCACCTGGGCCTCGCCCACCCGGTAGCGGCGGGCGATCTCCGCGCTGCAGTCGTCGGCCGTGTGCTGCAGGTGCTGGCGGCGGCGGGAGACCTCCTGCTCGTAGCGGACCAGGCGGCCCATGGCGGCGGTCAGTTCGAGATCGGTGCGCGCCTGGAGGTCCGACAGCTCGACCTCGGCGAGCATCTCGGCGGCCAGCTGCCGGTACTCCTCGTTGTGCGGAGTGCCGAGCGTGACATGGCGGGCCGAGGAGCGGTGCCGGGCCGGGGCGTCCTTGAGGATCTCCGGGAGCCGGTCGACCATGGAGCCGTCCGCCGGCGCGGGCACCGCCGCCCGGCCGCGCCGGCACTGTTCGGCGCGCAGGATGTCGATCCGGCCCTGCAGCAGCCGCCGCACATAGCTGAGGTCCGCCTCGTCGCGCTGGGCGTCACGGCGCAGGGCGCGCAGCTCGGGCAGGCTCAGCCGGCCCAGATCTGGCTCGGGAGGCTCCGCGGGCAGGGCCGGGCCGGCCGGAGCGTCGGCGCGCTGGGCGGGCGGCCGGCACGTCCCCTGCGTCCCCTGTGTCTCCAGCCGCCCGCTGGTACTCGGTGTGCTCATGTGCTTCTGACCGTCCCCTCGACCGGCGTGTGGAAGCATCGTGCCACCCCAACTGGCCACTATGTGACCGAGTGCCCCCGAAGGGCCCCAGATGGGGGGTAAGGGATCTATATTGGACCCCCTGTGGCCGCGTCCGGGGCACCCGGCATCATGGTCCGCATGCGTGCGGTGGTGCAGAGAGTGGACGGCGCGAGCGTCGTCGTGGACGGCGAGACGGTCGGCGCGATCGAGGGCGAGGGGCTGTGCGTCCTCGTCGGGGTCACCCATGAGGACACCAAGGAGAAGGCGGCGCAGCTGGCCCGCAAGCTCTGGTCGATCCGCATGCTCGGGGACGAGAAGTCGTGCAGCGACATCGCCGCGCCGCTCCTGGTGATCAGCCAGTTCACCCTGTACGGCGACGCCCGCAAGGGCCGCCGGCCCACCTGGAGCGCGGCGGCCCCGGGGGACGTCGCCGAGCCGCTGGTGGACGAGGTGGTGACCCAGCTGCGGGGGCTCGGGGCGACCGTGGCCACCGGCCGGTTCGGCGCGCAGATGCGGGTGTCCCTGACGAACGACGGGCCCTTCACGGTGCTGCTGGAGATCTGAACGCGGTCGGCTGCGGCCGAGCGGCCGAAGGGGCGCGGGGAACCGCGCGGCCGGCCACAGCGTGCCCGCAGCCGCCCGTGGTCCGCGCCCGGACGGCGCTACGGCTCGACGATCACTTCCTGAGCCGCCGCCGTGTCTCCGGCCAGGAGCCGCGCATCGACGGGCACGTTCCGCTTGACCAGCGCCAGCGCCACCGGGCCCAGCTCGTGGTGGCGCACCGACGTCGTCACGAAACCGATCTTCCGGCCGTCGGGGCCCTCGTCCGCGACACGGATCTCCGTGCCCGGCACCGGCAGATGGACGTCGCTGCCGTCCAGGTGCAGGAAGACCAGCCGGCGCGGCGGCTTGCCCAGGTTCTGGACCCGGGCGACCGTCTCCTGGCCGCGGTAGCAGCCCTTCTGCAGGTGCACCGCCGAACCGATCCAGCCCAGCTCGTGCGGGATCGTCCGGTGGTCGGTCTCGAAGCCGAGCCGCGGCCGGTGGTGCTCGACGCGCAGCGCCTCATGGGCGAGCAGGCCGACGGCCGGGCCGTGCGTGGCCGCGAAGGACTCCAGGTCGGCGCGGGGCAGGAACAGATCACGGCCGTACGGCGTCTCCCGTACGACGACGCCCTGCGGGACCTCGCCGATGGAACCGGCGGGCAGGTGCACCACGGCGATGTCACCGGTGCGGTCGGCGACCTCCACCCGGTAGAAGAACTTCATCGACTCCAGATAGGCGATCAGCGCGTCCTGCGTTCCGGGCTCCACGTGCGCCCAGACGGTGCTGCCGTCGTCCACCAGGTACAGCGCGTGCTCGATGTGCCCGTGCGCGGACAGGATCAGCGCCTCGGTCGCCTCGCCCGCGGGCAGGTCACTGACGTGCTGGGTGAGCAGCAGATGCAGCCAGCTCAGCCGGTCCGCACCGGAGACGGTGACGACGCCCCGGTGCGAGAGGTCGACGAATCCGGTGCCGTCGGCGAGGGCACGCTGCTCGCGGAACAGGTCGCCGTAGTGGGCGGCGACACCTTCGTCCACACCCTCGGCGGGGACGGCGCCGGGCAGCGACAGCAGGGGGCTCTTCATATGGCCAGCCTACGCCGTGGTAGTTGAACTCTTCAGCGAACAGTCCTTGCACCGGCCGAAGATCGCGAAGTGCTTCATGTCGGTGTCGAAGCCGAACTGCGCGCGCAGCTTCGCCGTGAACTCCGAGGCGACGTCCACGTCGGCCTCGATCACGTTCTCGCAGTCCCGGCACACCAGGTGCAGATGGTGGTGGCGGTCGGCGAGGTGGTAGGTCGGCGCACCGTGTCCGAGGTGGGCGTGGCTGACCAGGCCCAGCTCCTCCAGCAGCTCCAGGGTCCGGTAGACCGTGGAAATGTTGACCCCCGACGCCGTCTTCCTCACTTCCACGAGGATGTCGTCGGGGGTCGCGTGCTCAAGGGTGTCCACGGCTTCGAGGACAAGCTGCCGCTGCGGCGTCAGCCGGTAGCCGCGCTGCCTGAGATCGCTCTTCCAGTCGGTGCTCACCACACCGCCGAGTCTATGACTACTTGAAGAACGCGATCCCGTCGTCCGGCATGTCGTCGGGCAGGGCCTTGGCCCAGCGCTCGACGTCCTCCGGGGTGACGACCTTCTTCAGGTGGGCCGACATGTAGGGGCGCAGCTCGACCTCGGGGGTCTGCTTCTCGCCGACCCACATCAGGTCGCTCTTGACGTAGCCGTAGAGCCGCTTGCCACCGCTGTACGGCTGCGAGGCGGCCGTCCGGGCGACGGCGTCCGTGACCAGGTCGATCTGCGGCTTCTTGTCGGCCATCTCGCCGTACCAGATCTCGATGACGCCGTCGTCGCGGACCATCGTGATCTCGACCTTGCGGTCGGCGTCGATCCGCCAGAAGCCGGACTCCGACTCCAGCGGGCGGACCTTGTTGCCGTCGTTGTCCAG
The DNA here is from genome assembly GCF_000725475.1 of Streptomyces durhamensis. NCBI lineage: Bacteria > Bacillati > Actinomycetota > Actinomycetes > Kitasatosporales > Streptomycetaceae > Streptomyces > Streptomyces durhamensis. Next base: position 45,763 of record NZ_JNXR01000036.1, on the reverse strand, counting down.
CACCCAGGTGTGGGAGTGGTACTCCAGGAAGTCCCGGCCGTCGTGGGTGAAGCTGACCTCCTGGCCGAAGTTGCACTTCTCCGAGCCGGGAAAGTCGTGCACGCCCGCACCGGCCCAGTTGCCGAGCAGGAAGGCGAGCGGGACGAGGTCCTTGTGCAGGTCGGACGGGATCTCGATCATGAGGTGCGGTTCCTAGGTGGGGGTCAGCGCTGGCCCTGGTACAGCTTCTTCACGGTCAGACCGGCGAAGGCGAGCACGCCGACGCAGACCAGGACCAGCAGGGTTTCGAAGAATGCTTCCACGGGTGCTCCTTGGGCGAGGGCAGGCATACGACAGAGCCGGAGCCCAGCTTACGCGGCCGGGGTCGGGCTCTCTTTATCAGGTGGGCCGACCAGGTCCCCGGCCCCGTTCAGCCCGCCCGGCTCGCCCCCGGACCGGTCGGCACCGAACCTTGATCCAAAGGTCAAGCGATCGGAGAGAAGAGCATGCTCACTGTGCTGCGAAGAGTGGCGACGGGTACGGCTGCCGGACTGCTGCTGGCGGTCATGCCGGCCACCGCCCAGGCCCAGGACACCGACTCCACGGAACACACCCCCGCTTCCGGCACCGATGACTCCGCGGCCCTGTCGGACGTCACAGGCCTGGTCGGCGCCCCGCTGAACGCGGGAATCTTCGGCTGAGCGTCAGCTCCGCTTGACCCCCTCGACAAAGGCGGACCAGGCGCCCGCGCCGATCAGCAGGGGGGTGCGGGTGGTGTCCTTGCTGTCACGGACGGGGACGAGGGGGAGGGGGAGGTTTTCAGCGACCTCTACGCACTGGCCGCCGTCCGAGTTGCTGTGGCTGCTCTTGCGCCACGTCACGCCGTTCAGGTCGATGGCTCGCACGGCACTTCCTCCAACATCCGCAGGATGAACTTCCGCGACTCGACCGGGGACAGGGCCATGTCGCGCACCGCATCATAAGTGCGCTGAAATCGCTCAACCCTGCTTGGTTCCTCGATCAGTTCACCGTGTACGTCGTTCTCGGCGTAAGCCACGGTACGGCTGTCCAGCAGTCGCAGGAACATCAGGTCCGTACTTGCCAGGCCGTGCGAACCTGCGCTGAACGGCAGCACCTGGAGCGTGACGTTCGGGCGCTCCGACGCCTCCGCCAGGTACTCCAGCTGCTCCCGCCACTCCTGCGCGTTGCGCAACGACGTCCGCAGCACCGCCTCGGAGAGGATGCTTCGGAACGTCGGCGCCTCGCGGCCCTTGAGCAACTCCCGTCGACCGACGCGCGCCTCCACCTGCTGGTCCAGCTCTCGCCCCTCAAGGCCACCCGCCGCAAGTGCTTCGCGCGCGTACCCGTCGGCCTGAAGAAGCCCCGGAGGCCTGCTCACGGCGTAGTGCCAGAGATTCACCGCCTCAGCCTCCAGCACCATGTACCGGCGGTACTGCTCCTTGAACTGCGTAGGGTCCGCCACCGCCAGCTCCCACAGCGTCACCAGCAGCCCAGGCGTCCCGTAGTACTGGTCCAGCGCCTGGACGACCTCCGGGCCGCCCAGCGTCCGCCCACCCTCCATCTTGCTGAACAGGGACGCGTCCCAGCCCACCTCCTTCGCGAGGTCCCGCAGGCTCAGGCCCCGCTCGCTCCTCAGGCGCCGTAACTCCTCGGCGAACCGCCCCCTCGGTTCCTGACTCCGCCCCGTGATCACCAGCCGCTGCGGCATCGCGCTCCTGTTGAATTTGTTGAATTTGGCTGCCCCAGCGTTGAATTTGGGCCGCTCAACAGCCCAAACGCCGTTTCCATGCGCCATGCTCATAAGCAATCCCGAACACGCAGCGTAGCCCTGGCGGTGCGCTGCGCACAGGCGTTCACGGAAAGGTGCGAAGCCCGATGACAACGAAGTCGGAGCCGCTCGAACCCGGATCCCTCCTCTACGACCCCGCCACCCGCCGCGTCGGCGAGTACCAGGACCGCTCGGGGCCGTACGCGATGCTGCGCCCCGTCGGCGGTGGCCGGGAATGGCAGGCCGACCCCGCCGCACTGCGCCCCGCCACGGACCGCGAACGCCTCAGCGCGAGCGTCCACGCGGTGAACGTGCGGACCCGGGCCGTGCCGCCCGACCCCGACGAGCTCAGCCGGCCGCCCCGGCCGGTGCCTGGCTGCACGGCGTGCGGAAAGCTGGCCGGGCTGCGGGACGCGGCGCGGACGGCGCACGACCGGAGCGCGGAGACCGACGCCAACGTGCTGCTCCGCAAGCACCAGCGACAGGAGCACCGGGCATGAGCGGCGTCCAGGGCGGTCTGCCCTACGAGGAGTGCCGGCGGTACCGGGCGGAGCACGGCACACCGTATGAGGGGACCCCGCTCTCGCCGGGCTACGCGATCCCGCCCTTCCACCCCGGCCACGCCGACCGGCACCGGCACCGCCACCGGCGGCGCCCCCGGCTCGACGGCGCCACCGTGAGCGGCGTACTCACCGTCCTCTGTGTCGCCACACTGCTCGTGACGATCGTCGCCGCGACTACGCTTCCCGCATGACCAAGAAGCTCGTGATCAAGGTGACGGCAGGGGCGGACGCCCCCGAGCGCTGCTCGCAGGCGTTCACCGTGGCGGCGGTGGCCGTGGCCAGCGGCGTCGAGGTGTCGCTGTGGCTGACCGGGGAGTCGTCCTGGTTCGCGCTGCCGGGGCGGGCCGCCGAGTTCGAGCTGCCGCACGCGGCACCGCTGCCGGACCTGATCGACTCGATCCTCGCCGCCGGGCGCATCACGCTGTGCACGCAGTGCGCGGCCCGGCGGGAGATCACCGAGAAGGACGTCATCGAAGGCGTGCGCATCGCGGGCGCGCAGGTCTTCGTGCAGGAGGCCCTCGGCGACGACACCCAGGCGCTCGTCTACTGACCCGGCCGGCCTAGGAGCGCGGGCGCTTCTTGCCGTCCAGCTCGTCCCACCACTCGTCGGACTTGGGGTCGCCGGAGGGGTCGTCCCACCAGCGGTCCTCCGGACCCCGCCGGTTGGCGACCATCGCGGCGACCGGCGGGATGACCATGGCCACGATGCACATGCCGACCGCCGCCGGCACCGACCACAGGCGCACGACCCCCCACGCCAGGACGAAAAGGCCGATGCACGTCCCCATCATGGCGAAGTAGAGGTGGCGCCGCCGCGCGTACATGAGTCCAGGGTAGAACCGGCAAGACCTGTCACAAGTGATCGACAATCGCTGCCCGGCCCGGCCCCACGCGGTTACCGTGGCGTAGCCACACATCGTCACCCCGGGGGGAAACATCACATGCGCGCCCTGCGAATCATCCTCATCCTCGTCGTGATCCTGGGCGGGCTGTTCGTGATCGCGGACCGGGTGGCCGTGCACTTCGCCGAGGGGGAGGCCGCCGACAAGCTGAAGGCGACCGAGAACCTGGCCTCGACGCCGGACGTGGACATCAAGGGGTTCCCGTTCCTCACCCAGGTGGCGGGCGGTTCGCTGGACGACGTCGAGGTCGGCATCAAGGACTACGAGGCCGCCACCGGCAAGCCCGGGCAGACCGTCCGGGTCGACGACCTGAAGGCCGACATGAAGGGCGTCTCGTTCTCCGGGGACTACAGCTCCGCCACCGCCTCCAGCGCCACCGGCACCGCGACGATCTCCTACTCCGAGCTGCTGAAGACCGCCGACTCCCGGCCGGCCGAGGTCGCCCCCGGGATCACGGCCCGGATCGTCGGCCTCTCCGACGGCGGCAACGGCAAGATCAAGGTCATGGTGGAGGGCACCGTCTCGGCCCTCGGGATCAAGCAGACCGTGCCCGTGCTCAGCACGGTGACCGTCGAGAACGACAAGGTGCAGGTGCACGCCGACTCGCTGCCCAAGCTCGGCGCCGCCGCGATCGCCGAGAACCGCATCCGCGAGATCACCGACTTCCAGCAGGCCATCGACCGGCTGCCCGGCGGCATCAAGCTGGACAAGGTGCAGGCCGCGAAGGACGGCGTGGAGATCACGGTGAAGGGTTCCGACGTCAAGCTGGCGGGGTAGGAACACGGCCGGCGGAGCCGATCGTCCGACTGGCGAGACGACGTCGTCCGTAACGTAGATACACCGCTCCACACGAGCGCCCGGCAGGCCCCGGACGGCCACCGGGCGCTTTTCTCATCCCGCTATACGGACGATCGCGTCTCGCGATATGACACACCGGTGACATGCCCGCCCGGACATCCCTACGATCGGGCCCATGAAGCGACAGGCGGATCTCACGAAGCGGCGGGCAGTGGACCTGTGCCGCGTTGCCGCCATGCTCTGTCGCCCCTTCTGAGCGAAAGTCCCCGACTTCCGCATCTCTCAGCCGCCCTGCTGGAAGGGCACCCGTGCGTCGCCCGCCCTTGAGCGCGCGCACCCCTCTACTCGCACGCCCCGCCGCAACTGCCCCGGAGGAGAAAGAGCATGAGCCGCACCGACGTCCTGGTCGACGCCGACTGGCTGCAGGAGCACCTGGACGACCCGGCCATCGCCATCGTCGAGGTGGACGAGGACACGTCCGCCTACGAGAAGAACCACATCAAGAACGCCATCCGCATCGACTGGACCAAGGACCTCCAGGACCCGGTGCGCCGTGACTTCATCGACCAGGAGGGCTTCGAGAAGCTCCTGTCGAAGAAGGGCATCGCCAACGACACGCTGGTGATCCTCTACGGCGGCAACAACAACTGGTTCGCGTCCTACGCCTACTGGTACTTCAAGCTCTACGGCCACGAGAACGTGAAGCTCCTCGACGGCGGCCGCAAGAAGTGGGAGCTGGACGCCCGCGAGCTGGTCGCCGGCGACGAGGTCCCCGAGCGCCCGGCCACCGACTACAAGGCCAAGGCGCAGGACACCTCCATCCGCGCCTTCCGTGACGACGTCGTCGCCGCGATCGGCTCGCAGAACCTCGTCGACGTCCGCTCGCCCGACGAGTTCTCCGGCAAGCTGCTCGCCCCGGCGCACCTGCCGCAGGAGCAGTCGCAGCGTCCGGGCCACGTCCCGAGCGCCCGCAACATCCCGTGGTCGAAGAACGCCAACGACGACGGCACCTTCAAGTCGGACGAGGACCTCAAGGCCCTCTACGCCGAGGAGAACGTGGACCTCGCCAAGGACACGATCGCCTACTGCCGCATCGGTGAGCGCTCGGCCCTGACCTGGTTCGTGCTGCACGAGCTGCTCGGCGTCGAGAACGTCAAGAACTACGACGGTTCCTGGACCGAGTACGGCTCCCTCGTCGGCGTGCCGATCGAGCTCGGCGCCGGCAAGTAAGACCCACCCCTTCATCAGGAGAAACAGCATGTGCGGAGCGAAGGCCGGCGGTCCCGACGCCTCTACGATCAAGCCCGGTGAGACCACGATCCAGGGTCAGGTGACCCGCGACGGCGAGCCGGTGACGGGCTACGTCCGTCTGCTCGACTCGACCGGCGAGTTCACCGCGGAGGTGCCCACCTCCGCGACCGGTCAGTTCCGGTTCTACGCGGCCGAGGGCACGTGGACCCTCCGGGCGCTGGTTCCGGGCGGCTCCGCCGACCGCACCGTCGTCGCCCAGCAGGGCGGCCTTGCGGAGGTCGCCATCGCGATCTGAGCGGGTCCCGTGACGGGCCGAAGGGCCGTACCCCTGGGTTGGACGCCGGTGGGGTACGGCCCTTCGGTTTCCCGCGGTGGGGGTGTGGGTCGTCTGCCGGGTGCGGGTCTGCCGTGGCTGATCGCGCCGTTCCCGGCGCCCCTCAGGTAGGTCGCCCGCAGCTCGGTCAGGGGCGCGGGGAACTGCGCGAAAGGGCTCCACGCGCCCGCACCCGGCGACGCGCCCGCAGCCCTGCGACGGCTAGCCCAGGGCGCGCCCCAGCACCCACACCACCGGCGCCGCCGCCGACAGGGGCAGCGCCACGCCCGCGGTGAAGTGCACGAAGCGGGAGGGGTAGTCGTAGCTGGCGACCCGGTGTCCGATCAGCGCGCAGACGCCGGCCGCCGCTCCCAGGGCGGCGCCCTTCGCACCCATCCCGGTCATCCCGCCCACCGCGATCCCCGCGCCGGCGGCGGCCATCAGGGACACCACGACGGAGACGGGGGCCGGCAGGGGCAGGGCCCGGGCCAGGACCGCCACCGCGACCGCCGCCGCGCCCACGGACACCGCGTGCGGATCGGCACCCAGATACCCGGTGGCCAGGATCGACAGCGCCGCCGAGACGACCGTGGCCATCAGGCCGTACATCCGCTCGTCCGGCGAGGCGTGCGAGCGCAGCTGCAGGACCAGGCTCAGCAGGACCCAGACGCCGAGCGGGCCGAGGATCGCGGCGGGCACGTGGTCGCGGCCCGCGGCCAGGACGGCCACGTCCGCGGCGAGCCCGCCCGCGAAGGCGAGCGCGATGCCCTGCCGGGCCGGCCACATGCCGTTCAGCCGGAACCAGCCCGCCGCGGTCACCGCCTGGAGCAGCACCAGCGGGACGACCAGCGCGAACGAGGCGACCGGCGCCGTCGCGGCCAGCAGCAGGCCCAGCACCGCGGTCAGCAGCGCCGGCTGCATCCCGGGCTCGATGATCGGCGAACGGCCCTCCAGGCGCGCCCGCTGGGCATCCGTGATCCGGGCGTTGCCGCCGAGCGTGGCGGGCCCGTAGGCCGGCTCGTCCTCCGGCCCGGCTTCCGGTGCCGCGGCTGCCGGCGCCGGCTCGGACTGCGGCTGCTGCTGCGTGTGCGGCTGCTGCGTATGCGGCTGCTGCTGGGGAGCGGCCGGGTAGGCCGCCGCATACTGCTGCTGCTGGTACTGCCCCTCGAACGGCTGCGGCTGCGGATACCCCGCCTCGGCCTGCGCGGGCATCTGCATCGACGCGTGCGTCTGCGTCTCCCAGGTCTGCCCCTGCCAGTGCTGGGTGAGCTGGGGGTCGTAGCCCGCCTGCTGCCCGTACTGCTGCTGGTCGTACCCGGACCACTGCTGCTGCTGGTACGGGTCGTAGCCCTCGTACGGGCCGCCCTGGTACGGCTGGTCGCTCATCGCCTCATCCTCCTGCGAACGGCGGGAGCACCTCGACCGTGCCGCCCTCGGCCAGCCGTACCGTCTCATGCGCGCGGGTCCCGACGGGGTCACCGTCGACGAGGAAGGAGCATCGCTGCAGCACGCGCGTGAGTTCACCGGGGTGTCGCGCGCGCACGGCGGCCAGCGCGTCGGCGAGCGTGTCCGCGTCGTACGGCTCCTCGGCGACCTGGGCCGCGGCCTTGGCGGCGGCCCAGTAGCGCACCGTGACCTTGGGCATCTCGTTCCTCAATCGGCGGCAGGAAGGGACAAGGACAGAAGACAGATGGTGTCAGGCTAGCCCGCCCGGCCCACAGCCCAGTGCGCGATCCGGGCGAGGAGCGCGTCGTCGGCCGCGTGCTCGGCATGGCCCATGCCCGGCTCCACCCAGAGTTCCCCGTGGTCACCGGCCGCCTCGGCGAGCATCCGGGGGTGGTCGAGGGGGAAGTAGCCGTCCCGGTCGCCGTGCACGATCAGCAGGGGCGTGGGGGCGATCCCGGGGACGGACTCCACCGGGGACAGCGGCACCGGGTCCCAGTCGCGGTGGTGGATGCGGGTGCGCAGGCCGTAGCGGCCGACCAGGCGGCCCGCGGGGCGGGTGACCAGCCAGTGCAGGCGGCGCATGGGGGCCGTGCCCCGGTAGTACCAGCGGGCCGGGGCGCTGACCGAGACCACGGCGTCGGCCGCGCCGGGGTGCAGGGCCGCGTGCCGCAGGACCACCGAGCCGCCCATGGAGAAGCCGAGGGTGACCACGCGCGCGTGCCCGAGACCGCGGGCGTGGTCCACGGCCGCGGCGAGGTCCAGGACCTCCCTGTCGCCGACCGTGGAACGGCCGCCGGAGCGTCCGTGGCCGCGGAAGGAGAAGGTGAGGACCGCGCCGTAACCGCGCAGGACGCCCGCCACCCGTCGCACGTGCGGACGGTCCACGTCCCCGGTGAACCCGTGGGCGACGACGAACACCAGGTCGCGTGCGGGTGTACGGGAGGCATCCGGAGGCGTTTCGTATACGACCGCGCCCGGGTCGTATACGGAATCGACCGGAACGCCATCGGCCGTGCGCAGAAACGTCCGGATAGGCGCCCGTCTGCCTGTCTCGCGATACGGACGAACGGTGGAACGCGCCACATGACCTGCCGGACCGTTGCTCATGTGGGCTATTCTGCTGGGCAGAGGACTCGGGCAGCGCAGCCCCCGGGTCCTTTTGTGCTTTCGGACGCGTTGTATACGAAGCGGGAAACCGCAGGTGTACGGGGCCTTCGGGATCGCAGAGCAGTGCCCGTCCGCACAGTCCTCGCAGGGACCGAGGAGGAACCAGACGTATGAGTTCTCTGCTACTGCTGACCAACGCCCTCCAGCCGTCGACGGAGGTGCTCCCCGCCCTCGGCCTGCTACTGCACAACGTGCGGGTGGCCCCGGCGGAAGGCCCCGCCCTGGTCGACACCCCCGGCGCCGACGTCATCCTCGTCGACGGCCGCCGCGACCTGCCCCAGGTGCGCAGCCTGTGCCAGCTGCTGCGCTCCACCGGCCCCGGCTGTCCGCTCGTCCTCGTCGTCACCGAGGGCGGCCTGGCCGCCGTCACCGCCGACTGGGGCATCGACGACGTACTCCTCGACACCGCCGGCCCCGCGGAGGTGGAGGCCCGGCTGCGGCTGGCCATGGGCCGGCAGCAGATCGTCAGCGACGACTCCCCGATGGAGATCCGCAACGGCGACCTGTCGGTGGACGAGGCGACGTACAGCGCGAAACTCAAGGGCCGGGTCCTCGACCTCACCTTCAAGGAGTTCGAGCTGCTCAAGTACCTCGCCCAGCACCCGGGCCGCGTCTTCACCCGCGCCCAGCTGCTGCAGGAGGTGTGGGGCTACGACTACTTCGGCGGCACCCGCACGGTCGACGTCCACGTACGGCGGCTGCGCGCCAAGCTCGGCCCCGAGCACGAGTCGCTGATCGGCACCGTCCGGAACGTCGGTTATCGATTCGTTACCCCCGAGAAGAACGACCGGTCCGGCGAGGAGGCCAGGGCCAAGGCGGACCGGGCAAAGGCGGAGGATGCGGATGCATCGGCCGCCCGGGACGGCGCCGAGATCCCCGCGGACGCCTAGACGACGGAAAGTTACCGGCGGGTTCCCGCCGGGCCGTTGTCAGGGCCGCCCGTACGGGCATCGCCGACGCACATCCAAGGACTGGTACGCCCTGCCCAGAGCAGGTCAATCCGCGTAGACTCCGCGCGTGGCCAAGGTGACTCGGGATGATGTGGCACGGCTGGCTGGAACCTCCACCGCCGTCGTCAGTTATGTCATCAACAACGGACCCCGGCCGGTCGCCCCGGCCACGCGCGAGCGTGTCCTCGCGGCGATCAAGGAACTGGGGTACCGCCCCGACCGGGTCGCCCAGGCGATGGCGTCCCGGCGCACCGACCTCATAGGCCTGATCATCCCGGACGCCCGCCAGCCCTTCTTCGGGGAGATGGCGCACGCCGTCGAGCAGGCCGCCTCCGAGCGCGGAAAGATGGTCCTGGTCGGCAACACCGACTACATCGGCGAGCGCGAGGTCCACTATCTGCGCGCCTTCCTCGGCATGCGCGTCTCGGGCCTGATCCTCGTCTCCCACGCGCTGAACGACCTCGCCGCCGCCGAGATCGACGCCTGGGACGCCCGGGTGGTGCTGCTGCACGAGCGCCCCGAGGCCATCGACGACGTGGCCGTGGTGACGGACGACCTCGGCGGCGCCCAGCTCGCCGTCCGCCACCTGCTGGAGCACGGCTACGAGTACGTCGCCTGTATGGGCGGTACGGCCGAGACCCCGGCCGTCGGTGACCCGGTCTCCGACCACGTCGAGGGCTGGAAGCGGGCCATGGACGAGGCGGGCCTGCCCACCGAGGGCCGCCTGTTCGAGGCCCCCTACAACCGCTACGACGCCTACCGCGTCGCCCTGGACATCCTCTCCGGTCCCGACCGGCCGCCGGCGATCTTCTGCTCCACCGACGACCAGGCGATCGGCCTGCTGCGGGCCGCGCGCGAGCTGCGCATCGACGTGCCCGGCAAGCTGGCGGTGGCCGGGTTCGACGACATCAAGGAGGCCGCGCTGGCCGACCCGCCGCTGACCACGGTCGCCTCGGACCGCTCGGCGATGGCCCGGGCGGCGGTCGACCTGGTGCTGGACGACGGGCTGCGCGTGGCGGGGTCCCGGCGGGAGCGGCTGAAGACGTTCCCGTCCCGGCTGGTGCTCCGCACGAGCTGCGGCTGCGTGTAACCCCGCTGGTCGGGGTGTTTTCATGAAGCCCGCCTGAGAAGCTTCCCCGGACCACGAGAAGCGGTTTTATATCGGGCAAACAAGGTTCTGCCGGGCTTCTCAGCGGGCACTCAGGAAGCTCTCATGGTCACGGGGGACTCTTCTGGACATGACCGAGAGCCAGGGTGCACACCCCCAGCAGCCGCACAGCTACTCCGCTCCCGTGAACCCCGAGTGGCCGCCCCCGCCGCCGTACGGGCCCCCGACGGCGACGGACGCCCTGCCCGCACCCGAGCCGCGGCGCAGGCGCAACCGCGGCCCCGTCGCCCTCCTCGCGGCCGTCGCGATCGTGGCGGCGGCGGTCGGCGGCGCCACCGCCTACGGCTTCCAGGAGCTGGCCGGCGAGGACACGGTCGCCTCCACCGGTACGGCCACGAACGTGGTGCCCGCCGGCAAGAAGGGCGACGTCGCCACGATCGCCGCCGCGGTCAGCCCGAGCGTCGTCGAGATCAACGCCACCCTCGGCAACGGCTCGTCCACCGGCTCCGGCGTGGTCATCACGTCGAACGGCGAGATCGTCACCAACAACCACGTCATCTCCGGCGCGCAGACCATCAAGGTGCGCACCAGCGACGGCAGGAGCTACACCGCCGACGTCGTCGGCACCGACAGCTCCAAGGACCTCGCACTGATCAAGCTCCGGGGCGCCACCGGGCTGAAGCCGGCCTCGCTCGGCAACTCCTCCGGCGTCCAGGTCGGTGACTCGGTCGTCGCGATCGGCTCCCCCGAGGGTCTGACCGGCACCGTCACCAGCGGCATCGTCTCCGCTCTCGACCGGGACGTGACCGTCTCCACCGACGAGAACCAGGGTCAGGGCCAGGGCGGCGACGGCCAGTGGCCGTTCCAGTTCGGCGGCCGTGAGTTCAACGGCGACACGGGCTCGTCCACGACGACCTACAAGGCGATCCAGACCGACGCCTCGCTGAACCCCGGCAACTCCGGCGGCGCGCTGATCGACGCGAGCGGCAACGTCATCGGCATCAACTCCGCGATGTACTCGTCGAGCCGGCAGTCCTCCTCGTCCTCGGACGCGGGCAGCATCGGCCTCGGCTTCGCGATCCCCGTCAACACCGTTAAGTCCGACCTGGCCAAGCTGCGGGCGGGCAACGGCAACTAGCCCGCACACAGGCAGCACCGCCGGCCCAGGCAGCAAAAGGCAGCACTGTCAGCAGGGAGTACGTCATGATCCAGCATTTCTCGCACAAGATCGCCGGCCTCCGTCCCGCCGACGTCACCCTCGCCCTGTCGATCGTCCGCGATCTGCACGCGCCCGTCCCGACGCCCCGCGTCCCGGGAGTGGCCGCGCCGCCCGTGCCCACCGAGCTGATGGGCCTGCGCACCTCCCCCGCCCGTCTGCACCGCCGCAAGGTGCCGCTGCGCCGCCTCACCGCGGTCCAGGCCTGAACCCGGCGGTGTGCCGCCCGGACCGCCGTCCGTGGCAGGCTGAGAGACGTCCGTTTCATCCCTCAGCCCCGTTCACCCCGTCCACCGCACCCCGAGGAATCGCGAGCGATGAGCCCCGCCGAAGGCGACCGTGAACCCCAGCGCATCCTGATCGTCGACGACGAGCCGGCCGTGCGCGAGGCGCTGCAGCGCAGCCTCGCGTTCGACGGGTACGACACGGAGGTGGCCGTCGACGGCGCGGACGCGCTGGAGAAGGCGACCGCCTACCGGCCCGACCTGGTCGTCCTCGACATCCAGATGCCCCGCATGGACGGCCTCACGGCGGCCCGCCGCATCCGCGGGGCCGGCGACACCACCCCGATCCTGATGCTCACGGCCCGCGACACGGTGGGCGACCGGGTGACCGGGCTGGACGCGGGCGCCGACGACTACCTGGTCAAGCCCTTCGAACTGGACGAGCTGTTCGCCCGTATCCGCGCGCTGCTGCGGCGCAGCTCCTACGCGGCCGCCGTGTCGGCCCGGGCCCAGGAGGACGAGGCCCTCACCTTCGCCGACCTGCGGATGGACCTGGCGACCCGCGAGGTGACCCGGGGCGGGCGCCGGGTCGAGCTGACCCGCACGGAATTCACGCTCCTGGAGATGTTCATGGCCCACCCGCGCCAGGTCCTCACCCGCGAGCAGATCCTGAAGGCCGTCTGGGGCTTCGACTTCGAGCCCTCCTCCAACTCGCTCGACGTCTACGTCATGTACCTGCGGCGCAAGACCGAGGCCGGCGGCGAGCCGCGCCTCGTGCACACGGTGCGGGGCGTCGGATACGTGCTGCGCCAGGGCGGCGCGGAGTGAACAAGCTGGTACGGCGCTGTCGGGCGCTGCCCATCCGGGCCAGGCTGGCGATGCTGGTCGCGGCCGCGGTGGCGTTCGCGGTGGCGGCGGTGTCGATGACCGCGTGGTTCATCGTGCAGCGGAAGATGTACGACCTGGTCGACAGGGACCTGGAGAACACCTCGCAGCACGCCGTGCCGTCCGGGAGGGTGCTCGACCTGCTGACGGCGTGCCCGCAGAAGCCGACGGAGACGGTGTACAACGGCCCGCGCGCCTACTCCCAGCTGGTCAAGACGGACGGCACCGCGTGCGTCTGGCCCGAATCCGCGGGCGTGGTGAGGACCACCCCGGCCGACCGGGTGATCGTCGGACGCGACACCAGCCAGGGGGGCATCCTCCGCAACGGCACGGACACCGAGGGCCACCCCCTGCGGGTGCTCACCATGCCGCTCGTGGTCATGACCGACAACGGGCCCGCGTCCTATCCCGGTGCCGCCTGGATGACCGCCGTCCCGCTGGAGAACACCGAGAAGACCCTCAACGACCTCGCGCTCATCCTCCTTCTGGTCTCCGGCGTGGGGGTCGTCGGGGCCGGCGCCGCGGGTCTCGCCGTCGCCCGTGCGGGCCTGCGCCCCGTGGACAAGCTGACCGAGGCCGTGGAGCACGTGGCCCGGACCGAGGACCTGACCGTGCGCATCCCGGTGGAGGACGACAGCGAGGACGAGGTCGCCCGGCTCTCCCGGTCCTTCAACTCCATGACCGCCTCGCTGGCCAGCTCCCGCGACCTCCAGCAGCAGCTGATCGCCGACGCCGGCCATGAACTGCGTACGCCCCTCACGTCGTTGCGCACGAACATCGAACTCCTCACCCGCAGCGAGGAGACGGGCCGTCCGCTTCCGCCCGAGGACCGCAGGGCCCTGCTCGCCTCGGTGAAGGCGCAGATGACCGAACTGGCCGCGCTCATCGGTGACCTGCAGGAACTGTCCCGCTCGGAGGGGCAGCGCGGCGAGCGCGTGCAGGTGGTGCCGTTCCGGGACGCGGTCGAGGCGGCCCTGCGCCGGGCCCGCCTGCGCGGGCCGGAGCTGACGATCACGGCGGACCTGGAGCCCTGGTACGTCCGGGCGGAGCCCTCCGCCCTGGAGCGGGCGGTTGTCAACGTCCTCGACAACGCGGTGAAGTTCAGTCCGGTGGGCGGCACGATCGAGGTGCGGCTGGCCGGGGGCGTCCTCACGGTCCGCGACCACGGTCCCGGCATCGCCGAGGACGAACTCCCGCACGTCTTCGACCGGTTCTGGCGCTCCCCCAGCGCCCGCGCCCTGCCCGGTTCGGGCCTCGGCCTGTCCATCGTGGCCCGCACGGTCGAGCGGGCGGGCGGCCAGGTCGCCCTGGCCCCGGCCGAGGGCGGCGGCACCACGGCGGTCCTCATGCTCCCGGGCGCCCCGGCACCCCCTCCGGACGCCCCCGACACCCCGGACACCCCGGACACTCTGGTCGGCCTGGACACACCCGGCGCACCGGCCGACGCGGCGGACCTGCCGGGCTGACCGGACCCGGCCGACCGGGTCCGGCAGCGGCTCAGTCCTTCTTCGGCAGGGCGCGCAGGCGTTGGATCTGGGTGCGGCTGAGGTCGTTCGCGCGGCGCATGTGGCGGGTGATCGCCCTGAGCTCGTCCTCGCTGTGGTCGTCGAACAGGGTCTGCCAGGTCCGCCCCAGCTCGTCCCAGACGGCGGTGACCCGGGCGATGCGCTCCGGCACCGGGGTGACCAGGACCCGGCGCCGGTCCTGCCGGTCGGGGGTGCGGGCCACGTAGCCGCCGCGTTCGAGCCGGTCCACCAGCCGGGTGGCCGAGCCGGTGGTGAGGCCGGTCATGTCGGCGATCTGCCGGACCGTGAGCGGCTCGGGCTCGGCCGACAGCAGGCTCAGGGCCTGCACATCGGTCGGGTGCAGGCCGAGATGGTCGGCGACGGCCTGGTTGAACAGGACATACGCCGCCAGGTAGCGGCGCGACTCGGTCGCCAACTCCTCGTACAGCCGGTCCCGGTTCGGGTCCGTCACGGTGGCTCGCCTCCCAATTCACTGCGCGACGCAGCGAAACTACGCTACTATCTCCTGTGTGACGCAGCTAATGCGTCACGCAGACAACTGCCATCCTATCCACCGGGGGACACCCATGCTCACCGTCGCCGTCACCGGCGCCACCGGCGCCCAGGGCGGGGCCACCGCCCGCGCCCTGCTGGCCGCCGGCCACCGCGTCCGCGCCCTGACCCGCCACCCGCACGCCCCCGCCGCCCAGGACCTGCGCACCCTCGGCGCCGACGTCCGCCGCGCCGCCTTCGACGACCGCGCCTCGCTCGACGCGGCGCTCGCCGGCGCGGACGCGCTCTTCGCCGTCACCACCCCCTTCGGCACCGACACCGCCACCGAGGTCCGGCAGGGCAGGACCCTCGTCGACGCCGCGGCGGCCGCCCGCCTCGGGCACGTCGTCCTCACCTCCGCCGCGCACGCCGACCGCGCCACCGGCGTCCCGCACTACGACAGCAAGCACCAGGTCGAGCAGTACCTGCGCGCCTGCGGCGTGCCCTGGACGGTGATCGCCCCGGCCGCGTTCATGGACAACTACACCGGCGGCTGGACCCTGTCCGGACTGCGCGACGGCGTCTTCGGCTGGCCCATGCCCGCCGGCCGGCCCTTCGCCCTCATCCCCGCCGCCGACATCGGCGCGTTCGCCGCGCTGGCCCTCGCGCGCCGGGCCGAGTTCACCGGCCGCCGGATCGACATCGCCTCCGACACCCTCACCCCGGAGCAGATCGCGGCCGCCCTGACCGCGGCCACCGGCCGCCCGGTCCGGCACCACGAGGTCGCCCTCGACCACGTCCGCACCCGATCCGCGGACCTCGCGGCCATGTTCGCGTACTTCTCCACCACCGGTCTCTACGTCGACACCGCCGCCCTGCGCCGCGCCCACCCCGAGATCGCCTGGCACTCCTTCACCGACTGGGCCGCCGCCCAGGACTGGCCCGCCCTGCTGGACACACCGCACACCGAGGGGACCCCCGCATGAAACCCATCGGCCACTGGCTCAACCGCACCGACAAGGCCCTCACCCACGCGATGAACGGCGTCCTGTCCGAGTTCGGCCTCACCCGCCTCGACTGGCAGGTCCTCAACGTCCTCGGCGACACCGCGCCCGAGGCCACCGACGCCGACGTCCTGTCGGCGCTCGCCGCCCACGCGGACGTCCGCACCCTGGGCGCCTCGGTCGACGCCGTGCTCGCCGGCGGCTGGGCGGCCCGCCCCACACCGCACCGGCTGGCCCTCACCCCCGACGGCCGCCGCCGCCTGGCCGCCGTCACCGAGCGCGTGGCGGCGTTCCGCGAGCGGTCCATGGCCGGCATCCGGCCGGACGAGTACCGCACCGCCGTCCGGGTCCTGGAGCGCATGGCCCGCAACGCGGAGGACGACGACGCGCACCACGACCCGTCGACCGCATCCTGAAACAAAGCCGCCAGAATTCCGACACGGAAAGCATTACGGCATTCCGAAGCCAGGAAATGACAATTCCCGCGGGCCCTGAATTACCGGGTGCCTGCCGTACCCTCTACGCATGAGCAGCGACGACACCGCACGCCCCGCAACCGCCCGCTCCATCGACACCCTTTCCGTGCTCACCCCGGAACAGGCCGAGGCCGTGCTGGCCCTGCTCACCGAGGCCGCCCGGATCGACGGGCAGCAGCCGGTGTCCGAGCAGGGCCGGCTGCAGTTGCGCGGAGGTGCCCGCGAGGGCGTCTCGCATCTGCTGCTGCACCTCGACGGCGAACTCGTCGGCTACGCCCAGCTGGAGGACACCGACCCGGTGGAGGCGCCGGCCGCGGAACTCGTCGTCCACCCCGCCCACCGCGGACACGGGCACGGCCGGGCCCTCGGCTCGGCGCTGCTCGCCGCCTCCGGCAAGCGTCTGCGGGTGTGGGCGCACGGCGGACACTCCGCCGCCCGGCATCTCGCCCAGGTGCTCGGCCTGACCCTGTTCCGCGAACTGCGCCAGATGCGGCGGCCGTTGACCGACCTGGCGCTGCCCGACCCGGTGCTGCCGGAGGGCGTGAGCGTGCGTGCCTTCGTGCCCGGCAAGGACGACGCGCCCTGGCTGGAGGTCAATGCGGCCGCCTTCGCCCACCACCCCGAGCAGGGCTCGCTGACCCAGCGCGACCTCGACGACCGCAAGGCCGAACCGTGGTTCGACCCGGCCGGGTTCTTCCTCGCCGAGCGGCGCGGGGAGTTGATCGGCTTTCACTGGACGAAGGTGCACGCCGAGGAGGGCCTCGGCGAGGTGTACGTCCTCGGGGTCCGCCCCGGCGAACAGGGCGGCGGGCTCGGCAAGGCGCTCACCACGATCGGCCTGCGCCACCTGGCCGCCCAGCAGCTGCCGACGGCGATGCTCTACGTCGACGCCGACAACCAGGCGGCGGTCTCGGTGTACGAGCGGCTGGGCTTCAGCACGTACGAGACGGACCTGATGTACCGCACCGAGACGTGAGCACGTACCGCACCGGGACCTGAAGCACCGGCCGCCCGGGCCGGCGGAGCGGCGGGGCGCCTCCCGCGAAGGGCGTAATCCGCGGGGGCGAACCGTCACGATCATGACCAGGATCCCCCGGGAGCCGCCCCCCGCTATCCCGCACGTCATGTCTCCGTAACCATTGATTCAGCCAAGCTTGCGACGCTCGGCGAATGAAGCCCGCCGTGCCAGAGCCTTCGCCGCCCCCCGAGGGGCCCGCGGGGAACGGGGCCGTGACGCTCCCACCCGCACGTTCCGACGCGCCCGTCTCGCCCATGGCGCGGAAGAATGGGTTCATGAGTCAGCAAGACACCCAGGCAGCAGAGGTCCAGCACGTCCAGCCCTCCGTGGGCTCCATCGCCGCGCACCGCCCGCACACGGTGTCCGCGACCGTCTCCGACCTGGAACCCGACATCGATGCCGACCTCGACGCTTACGAAGAGTCGCAGGTCGGCGGCACGCCGTTGCCGCAGGGCCGGTTCCTCGACCGTGAACGCAGCTGGCTCGCCTTCAACGAGCGCGTCCTGGAGCTCGCCGAGGACCCGAACACCCCGCTGCTGGAGCGGGCGAACTTCCTCGCGATCTTCGCCAGCAATCTGGACGAGTTCTTCATGGTCCGGGTGGCCGGCCTGAAGCGCCGCATCGCCACCGGCGTGGCCACGCGCTCCGCCTCCGGGCTGCAGCCGCGCGAGGTGCTGGAGATGATCTGGGCCCGCTCCCGCGAGCTCATGGCCCGGCACGCCGCCTGCTACCACGAGGACGTCGCCCCCGCGCTCGCGGAGGAGGGCATCCACCTGGTGCGCTGGAGCGAGCTGACCGACAAGGAGCAGGCCCGCCTGTTCACGCTCTTCCGGCACCAGATCTTCCCGGTCCTGACCCCGCTGGCCGTCGACCCCGCCCACCCCTTCCCGTACATCTCCGGCCTCTCCCTGAACCTGGCCGTCGTCGTACGCAACCCGGTCAGCGGCCACCGGCACTTCGCGCGCGTCAAGGTGCCGCCGCTGCTGTCCCGCTTCCTGGAGAGCAGCCCCGGCCGGTACGTCCCCATCGAGGACGTCATCGCCGCGCACCTGGAGGAGCTGTTCCCGGGCATGGAGGTGCTGGAGCACCACACCTTCCGCCTGACCCGCAACGAGGACCTGGAAGTGGAGGAGGACGACGCCGAGAACCTGCTCCAGGCCCTGGAGAAGGAGCTCATGCGGCGCCGCTTCGGCCCGCCGGTCCGCCTGGAGGTCGAGGAGTCCGTCGACCGCGAGGTGCTGGACCTGCTGGTCCGCGAGCTGAAGATCAGCGAGGCGGAGGTGTACCCGCTGCCGGGTCCGCTGGACCTCACCGGCCTCTTCCGCATCCACAGCCTCGACCGGCCGGAGCTGAAGTACCCGAAGTTCGTCGCCGGCACCCACCGCGACCTCGCCGAGGTCGAGTCCGCGTCCGCACCGGACATCTTCGCCGCCCTGCGCACCCGCGACGTGCTCCTGCACCACCCGTACGACAGCTTCTCCACCTCCGTGCAGGCCTTCCTGGAGCAGGCCGCGGCCGACCCGGACGTCCTCGCGATCAAGCAGACCCTGTACCGCACCTCCGGCGACTCCCCGATAGTCGACGCGCTCATCGACGCCGCCGAGTCCGGCAAGCAGGTCCTCGTCCTGGTCGAGATCAAGGCCCGCTTCGACGAGCACGCCAACATCAAGTGGGCGCGCAAGCTGGAGGAGGCCGGCTGCCACGTCGTCTACGGCCTCGTCGGCCTGAAGACGCACTGCAAGCTGTCCCTGGTGGTCCGCCAGGAGGGCGATACCCTGCGCCGCTACAGCCACGTCGGCACCGGCAACTACCACCCGAAGACGGCGCGCCTGTACGAGGACCTGGGCCTGCTCACCGCCGACCCGCAGGTCGGCGCGGACCTCTCCGACCTGTTCAACCGCCTGTCCGGCTACTCCCGCCGGGAGACCTACCGCCGCCTGCTGGTGGCCCCCAAGTCCCTGCGCGACGGCCTGGTCTCGCGGGTGGACAAGGAGGTCCAGCACCACCGCGCGGGCCGTCCGGCCTTCGTCCGCATCAAGGTGAACTCGATGGTCGACGAGGCCGTCATCGACGCCCTCTACCGCGCCTCCCAGGCCGGCGTGCCGGTCGACATATGGGTGCGCGGCATCTGCGCGATCCGCCCCGGCGTCGCCGGCCTGTCCGACAACATCCGGGTCCGTTCCATCCTCGGCCGCTTCCTCGAGCACTCCCGTGTGTTCTCGTTCGGCAACGGCGGCGAGCCCGAGGTGTGGTTCGGCAGCGCCGACATGATGCACCGCAACCTCGACCGCCGGATAGAGGCCCTGGTGCGGGTCGTCGACCCCGCTCACCGCGCGGCCCTGAACCGGCTGCTCGACACCGGCATGTCCGACACGACCGCCTCCTGGCACCTCGGCCCCGACGGCGAGTGGACACGGCACGCGGTCGACGCGGACGGCCAACCCCTGCGCAACGTCCAGGAGATGCTCATAGACGCCCGGAGGCGCCGGCGTGGCACAGCAACACCTTGACCCGACGGACCCCACGGCCGACGTGGTGACCGGGGACGCCCTCGCGGCGTACCTGCGCGCCCAGGCCACGGAGTTCCTCCGCGCCCTGCGCCTGCACCGCGAGACGGGAGGCAACGCGGCCGTCGGTGCGGAGGAGTCCGTCGACGCGGCACGCCTGCTGCGCCGCTCGGCCCGCCGCATCAGCGGCAGCCTGCACACCTTCCGCCCGCTCCTGGATGCGGACTGGTCCGAGGAGATGCGTCCCGAACTGGCGTGGCTGTCAGGCACGTTGGGCCTGGAGCACGCCTACGGGGCGCGCCTGGAGCGGCTGTTGCTGGCGCTGCACCGCCTGTCGGGCGCGCCGGTGTTCCCGGGCCAGCCGGTGGCGGCGCCCGCGGCCGTCACCGCGGCCGCGGGCAGTCGTGCCGCCGGGGCGGCCGGGGCGGGCGCGGCGGCACCCGTGCACGCCGGCGGCCCGGCCGGCCCGGCGCCCGCGGCGGAACGCGGCAACCTGACGGTCGGCGCGGCGAAGGCAGGCGCCCTGCTGGAACGCCAGCTCACCCTCGCCCGGACGAGGGCCCACTCCACCGCCCTGCAGGCACTGGGGTCGAGCCGGTTCCACGCCGTCGCCGACAAGGTCGCCGTACTCGCCAGCGAGGTCCCCCTCACCCCCACCGCCCCCGCCACCGGCCTGCACCCGCAGGCAGCCGCCGCGGAGGAACGGCTGACAGCCGCCGTCGCCGCGCTGCCCCTGCTCACCGCGGGCCACCCGTACAACGCGGAGGCCCTCGTCCACGGCCTGTCCCCGGACCCGTCCCCGCACCCCCAGGACGGCCCCTGGCACCAGGTCCGCCTGCTGCTGCGCCTGCACCGGTACGCCCGGGAGGTGCTGCACGCGGGCAACGCGCCGGTGGACGTACGGCTGTTGGCGGCCGGGCAGGCCCTGAACCGGCACCGGGACGCCTCGGAGGCGGCAGCGGCGGCGGCCCAGGCCGCCCGTACGCCCCGGATCGCCCCGGCGACGGCGTACGCGCTCGGTGTGCTGCACGCCGACCAGCGGCACGAGGTGGAGGCCGCCAGGTTCGCCTTCCAGCAGGCCTGGCAGAAGGAGACCGTGGAGGCGGTGTGAACGACAACCTGGTCCAGGCGGCCGGCTGCGTCCTGTGGCGCCGTTCCCCGGTGGACGCCTGTCTGGAGATCTGCCTGGTCCACCGGCCGAAGTACGACGACTGGTCGCACCCGAAGGGCAAGCTCAAGCGGGGCGAGGACGCGCTCGCGGGCGCCCTTCGGGAGGTCGCCGAGGAGACCGGGTACACGGCCGAGCCCGGCGACGAGCTGGCGACCGTGCGCTATCTCGCCAACGGCCGCCCCAAGCAGGTGCGTTACTGGGCGGCCAAGGCGGTTTCCGGCCATTTCACCCCGAACGACGAGGTGGACCGGATCCTGTGGCTCTCCCCGGCCGCGGCCCGCGGCCGCCTCACCCAGCCCCGCGACCGGGACCTGGTGGACGCGCTTCACAGCTCCGCCGCGTGACCTTCCGCGTCCGTGCGGGCCTGGCTGCGGGCTCTGCGGGCGGGCCCCCGCCAGCCGCAGCTGCAGCGGGCCACGCAGAAGCGGCCCTGTTCGGTCGTCGTGGTGAGGTGTTCCCGCCCGGACCGGGCGGGCTCCGGCTCGTCCTGCTGTGCCGCTTGGAATGCCACACCGACAACGTTACCCACCGCCCGGTGAAGCGCCCGCACACCCGTCCCCGCTCCCCGGCCCGCGCGTGACGGCGCCACCTACCGGTCGTTAACCGGACGACAGGGGGCCCGTGACGGACGTACCGGCTGGGGGTAGGCAGGCGATGGATCGGCGGCAGCACAGGATCGCGGGCAGGACGGTCGTCGCGGTCGGCATCATGCTCGGTCTGGGGGCGGGTGCCACGGGCTGTTCCCGCGGGGCCGCCGCCGAGGACGTCAAGGGCGGGGGCGATCCGGTCGCCGTCCTGCACCGGGCCGCCGACACGCTGCGCGGGGCGGGCAGCTCCAAGGCCACCACCTCTATGGAGATGGCCACGGGCGGCACCCGCGTCACCATCCGCGGCAAGGGCGTCTACGACTTCCACAGCCGCCTCGGCCGGCTCACCGTCGTCCTGCCCGAGGACCCGGCGGGCACCGCCGAGCACCAGCCGATCACGGAACTCCTCGCCCCCGGCGCGCTGTTCATGAAGAACCGGGGCGCGGGCGTGCCCGCCGACAAGTGGGTGCGGGTGGACACGGCCACCCTGTCCGACGGCAATCTGGTCACCGGCGGCGTGACCGACCCGTACGCGGCGGCCGAGCTGCTGCGCGGGACGCGTACGGCGTCCTACGTCGGCAGGACCGAGGTCGGCGGCACGGCCGTACGCCACTACCGGGGCACGGCGGACCTGCGCAGCGCGGCCCGACTGGCCTCCGCCGAGAACCGGGAGCCACTGGCCGCGGCGGCGAAAGGGTTCGCCACGACCCGGGTCCCGTTCGACGCCTACCTGGACGACCAGGGCCGCATCCGCAAGCTCAGACAGCGCTTCAGCTTCGTCAACAGCCGGCAGAAGGTCCCGGTGGCGGTCGCCTCGACGACACTGCTGTACGACTACGGCATCCCCGCGGACGTACGGCTGCCGCGCTCGGCGGACATCTACGCGGGCCGGATCGCCGAGGGCGACAACTAGTCCCTCCCACCACCCCGTAAGTAGCCCGTCCGTGCCATGCGCGGTGTGTAGAGCGCTGCCTACCCTAGGAAGTCGGTGACGGCAGAGATGAGGTGAGGCAGGTGGCTCCGCTCGGCGGCACGGCGGTGCAGGACCACGTGGCCCTCGCCGAGATCGAGCTGTGCGGGGAACTGATCATCGCGGCATCCGCGGCCGAGGACCGGCTCAGCCTGGAGAGCATCGACGAGGTGCTGCGGGTCGCCGAGGAGAAGGACGTCTGAGGACCCCGGGTGCGGATCAGGTGCGCAGCAGACGGCCGATCGCCTTCGTCGCCTCGTCCACCTTCGCCTCGATCTCGTCGCCCCCCTTGAGGGCCGCGTCCGCGACGCAGTGCCGCAGGTGCTCCTCCAGCAGCTGCAGCGCGAAGGACTGCAGCGCCTTGGTGGAGGCCGAGACCTGCGTGAGTATGTCGATGCAGTACGTGTCCTCGTCGACCATGCGCTGCAGGCCGCGGATCTGCCCCTCGATCCGGCGCAGCCGCTTGAGGTGCTCGTCCTTCTGCTTGTGGTAGCCGTGCGTGGCGCCGGCCTCGGTCGTCGTCATCGCGGGCCTCCATCTCGGGACGGGCGGCGGATACATACCCCTACTGGGTATATGGTAACGAATTTTCCGGGGTAGGGAGCCCTTGGTACGCCCCCGTGCTGATCACTGTGCCCGATGGGCGACACTGGGATGCGGCCCGATAGCCGTGGCCGGATGATGCGCCTAGCATCAGCCTGACCGAAACCGAAGCACCCCGAGGACCCCACGTGCGCTTTCGTCTGACCCCCAGGGAGACGAGCTTCTACGACATGTTCGCCGCATCCGCGGACAACATCGTCACGGGCTCGAAGCTCCTGATGGAACTGCTCGGGGCGGACGCACCTGCCCGAGCCGAGATCGCAGAGCGTATGCGGGCCGCGGAACACGCGGGTGACGACGCCACGCACGCGATCTTCCACCAGCTGAACTCCTCGTTCATCACGCCGTTCGACCGCGAGGACATCTACGCCCTCGCCGGGTCCCTCGACGACATCATGGACTTCATGGAGGAGGCCGTCGACCTGGTCGTCCTCTACAACGTCGAGGAACTGCCGAAGGGCGTCGAGCAGCAGATCGAGGTGCTGGCGCGGGCCGCCGAGCTCACCGCGGAGGCGATGCCGAACCTGCGCACGATGGACAACCTCACCGAGTACTGGATCGAGGTGAACCGCCTGGAGAACCAGGCGGACCAGATCCACCGCAAGCTCCTCGCGCACCTCTTCAACGGCAAGTACGACGCCATCGAGGTGCTCAAGCTCAAGCAGATCGTGGACGTCCTGGAAGAGGCCGCGGACGCGTTCGAGCACGTGGCGAACACGGTGGAGACCATCGCCGTCAAGGAGTCCTGAGGCGTCGATGGACACCTTCGCCCTGATCGTGACCATCGCGGTCGCGCTCTTCTTCACGTACACGAACGGCTTCCACGACTCCGCGAACGCGATCGCGACGTCGGTGTCGACGCGGGCGCTGACCCCGCGGGCGGCCCTCGCCATGGCGGCGGTCATGAACCTGGCCGGTGCCTTCCTGGGCTCGGGCGTCGCCAAGACCGTCAGCGAGGGGCTGATCGCCACGCCCGAGGGCTCGACGGGGATGGGCATCCTCTTCGCGGCGCTCGTCGGCGCGATCACCTGGAACCTGATCACCTGGTACTTCGGCCTGCCGTCCTCGTCCTCCCACGCGCTGTTCGGCGGCCTGGTGGGCGCGGCCCTGGCGGGCGGTACGGCGGTCCACTGGAACGGCGTCGTGGACAAGATCATCATCCCGATGTTCCTGTCCCCCGTGGTCGGCCTGGTCGGCGGCTACCTGGTGATGACGGCCATCCTGTGGATGTTCCGCCGCTCCAACCCCCACAAGGCCAAGCGGGGCTTCCGTATCGCCCAGACCGTCTCGGCGGCCGGCATGGCCCTGGGCCACGGCCTCCAGGACGCCCAGAAGACCATGGGTGTCGTCGTCATGGCCCTGGTGATCTCCGGCCACGAGACGTTCGGCGACCCGATCCCGGTCTGGGTGAAGCTCGTCTCGGCGGTCATGCTCTCCCTGGGCACCTACGCCGGCGGCTGGCGCATCATGCGCACACTGGGCCGCAAGATCATCGAGCTGGACCCGCCGCAGGGTTTCGCGGCGGAGGCGACCGGGGCGACGATCATGTTCGGCACGGCGTTCCTCTTCAAGGCGCCGATCTCCACGACCCACGTCATCACCTCGGCGATCATGGGCGTGGGCGCGACCAAGCGCGTCAACGCCGTCCGCTGGGGCGTGGCCAAGAACATCGTCCTGGGCTGGTTCATCACCATGCCGGCCGCCGGGCTCGTCGCCGCGCTGGCTTTCGGGGTCGTCGACCTCGTGGTGCTGTAGCGCTCCGGCCGGCCGCCCCGCACACCCGCCCGCCCGTCCCGATCGGCTGAGAAGCCGGCCGAGGGGCGGGCGGTGGTGTATCCGGGGCCTTGCGGCAGGTGCGCTGCGGGGCCTTACGACAGGTGCGCTGCCGAGGCCTGCGGCAGATGCGCTGCCGGCATACGCAGGAGCCCGCCCCCGGGAGCCAGGGGCGGGCTCTTTTGCGTCCTCGCGGTGGCACCGCCATGCAGCACCGCGAGGGGTCTTTGCGGGTCGCCCGGCCTAGCCGAAGCGGCCCGAGATGTAGTCCTCGGTCGCCTGGACCGACGGGTTGGAGAAGATGCGCTCGGTGTCGTCGATCTCGATCAGCCGGCCGGGCTGGCCGACGGCGGCCAGGTTGAAGAACGCCGTACGGTCCGAGACACGCGCGGCCTGCTGCATGTTGTGCGTCACGATGACGATCGTGAAGCGCTCCTTCAGCTCACCGATCAGGTCCTCGATCGCGAGGGTCGAGATCGGGTCCAGGGCGGAGCAGGGCTCGTCCATGAGGAGCACCTTCGGCTCGACCGCGATCGCGCGGGCGATGCACAGACGCTGCTGCTGGCCACCGGACAGACCGGAGCCCGGCTTGTTCAGGCGGTCCTTGACCTCGTTCCAGAGGTTCGCGCCCTTGAGCGACTTCTCGACGACCTCGTTCAGCTCGCTCTTGCGGTACTTGCCGTTCAGCCGCAGGCCCGCCGCCACGTTGTCGAAGATCGACATCGTCGGGAAGGGGTTCGGCCGCTGGAACACCATGCCGACCTCGCGGCGGACCGACACCGGGTCGATGCCGGCGCCGTACAGGTCCTCGTCGTCCAGCAGCACCTTGCCCTCGACGCGGCCACCGGGGGTGACCTCGTGCATCCGGTTCAGCGTGCGCAGGAACGTCGACTTGCCGCAGCCGGAGGGGCCGATGAACGCCGTCACCGAACGCGGCTCGACGGTCATCGATATGTCTTCGATCGCCTTGTGGGAGCCGTAGTAGGCGGTAAGTCCGCTTACGTCGATTCGCTTGGCCATGTCGTCTACTTCACTTCCAGAAATTCAAGCTCGGTCGCTGTGTGGCCCCGCCCGGCGGAGCCGGAGATAGTCGCCTCAGCGACCGGTCTTCGGGGCCTTCCAGCGGGCGATGCCGCGGGCCACCAGGTTCAGGATCATCACGAAGGCGATCAGCGTGAGGGACGCCGCCCACGCGCGGTCGTACGCCGCGTTGGCGCCCGCGCTCTGCGCGTACTGCTGGTAGATGTACAGCGGCAGCGACGCCTGCGCACCCTCGAACGGGTCGTTGTTGATGAACGGGTTGCCGAACACCAGCAGCAGCACCGGCGCGGTCTCGCCCGCGATACGGGCGATGGCCAGCATGACGCCGGTGGTGATACCGCCGATGGAGGTCGGCAGGACCACCTTCAGGATGGTCCGCCACTTCGGCACACCGAGCGCCAGCGAGGCCTCGCGCAGTTCGTTCGGGACGAGCTTGAGCATCTCCTCGGTGGAGCGCACGACCACCGGCATCATCAGGATGGCCAGGGCCAGCGAGCCGGCGAAGCCGAACGGCTGCATCTTGAAGATGAGCATCAGCGACAGGATGAACAGACCCGCGACGATCGACGGGATACCGGTCATCACGTCCACGAAGAACGTGACGGACTTGGCGAGCCTGCCCCGCCCGTACTCCACCAGGTAGATCGCGGTGAGGATGCCGACCGGCGCACCGATCACCGTGGCGAGACCGACCTGCTCCAGGCTGCCGATGATGGCGTGGTAGATGCCGCCGCCGGGCTCGGAGTCGGCGACGACCCCCATGGAGTGGGTGAGGAAGTAGACGTCGAGGACCTTCACACCGCGCGCGACGGTCACCCAGATCAGGGACACCAGCGGGACGAGAGCGACCAGGAAGGCGACCCAGACGAAAGAGGTGGCGACCCGGTCCTTGGCCTGACGGCGGCCCTCCACGCGGGCGGCGATGCCGTAGGTGCCGAGGACGAACAGGATCGCGGCGATCAGACCCCACTGGATCTTGCTGCTCAGTCCGCCGATCAGGCCGATGGCCACGGCCACGACGACCGAGCCGGCGGCGATGGCCCACGGGGACCACTTCGGGAGGCTGGCGCCGCGCAGCGAGCTGGGGCGCTTTTCGGTGACGGCTGCGGTGGTCATGCGTTGGCCCCCGAGTACTCCTTGCGGCGGGCGATGATCGCGCGGGCCGCGCCGTTGACCAGCAGGGTGATGACGAACAGGACGAGACCGGAGGCGATCAGCGCGTCACGGCCCTGCTCGGTGGCCTCACCGAACTTGCTGGCGATGTTCTGCGCGAAGGTGCCACCGCCCGGGTTCAGCAGGCTGAGGTGGATGACGTAGTCCGGGGAGAGCACGGTGGCGACGGCCATCGTCTCGCCGAGGGCGCGGCCGAGGCCGAGCATGGACGCGGAGATCACACCGGAGCGGCCGAAGGGCAGGACGGCCATGCGGACGACCTCCCAGCGGGTGGCGCCGAGGGCCAGCGCGGCCTCCTCGTGCATCCGCGGGACCTGCCGGAACACCTCACGGCTGACGTTGGTGATGATCGGCAGGATCATGATCGCCAGCAGGATGCCGACGGTGAGCATGGCGCGGGGTGCGCCCTCGTCCCAGGAGAACAGGCCGGTCCAGCCGAGGTAGTCGTTCAGCCAGGCGTACAGGCCCGTCATGTGCGGGACGAGGATCAGGGCGCCCCAGAGGCCGTAGACGATGGACGGCACGGCGGCGAGCAGGTCGATCACATAGGCGATGGGACCGCTCAGCCGGCGCGGGGCGTAGTGGGTGAGGAACAGCGCGATCGCGACGGCGACGGGAACCGCGATGACCATGGCGATGATCGAGGAGATGACCGTGCCGTAGGCCAGTACCGCGATGCCGAAGGTCGGCGGGGTGAGGTTGGTGTTCCACTCGAAGGTGGTCAGGAAGTTGCCGTGGTCCTTGCTGATCGCGAGGGAGGCGCGGTAGGTGAGGAAGACCGCGATCGCGGCCATGATCACCAGCAGCAGGATGCCGGAGCCCCGGGACAGGCCGAGGAAGATGCGGTCGCCGGGGCGGGACGCGCCGCGGGCGTTGCGCTTCTGCTCGGTCACCCTGGGCTGGGGCGTGGGGGGAGATGCGTCAGTTGTCTTGGTCGATATGTCCATCGGGTTCTCCGGTCTGCGGAGCCGGGCGCCCTCACGGGCGGCGGCTCATGGCGGCGGTGCACCGGACGGTGCGGCCCGGGCCCTGTCGGGCACGGGCCGCACTCTCGGATCAGGTCAGCTCAGGCCCTCGATGGTGGTGCGGACCTTGGCGATGATCTCGTCGGGGATCGGGGCGTAGTCGTTGCTCGACAGCACCTTCTGGCCGTCCTCGCTGGCGATGTAGCGGAGGAACGCCTTGGTGGCGGGCAGGGTGTCGGCCTTGTTGCCCTTGTCGCAGACGATCTCGTACGTCACCAGGGTGATCGGGTAGGCGTTCTCGGCCTTGGTGGCGTAGTCCAGCTTCAGCGACAGGTCCTTGCCGGTGCCGACGACCTTGGCGGCCGCGATGTCGGCGGTCGCGCTCTCCACGGACGGCTTGACCGGGGCCTTGGCGCCGGTGGCGATGGAGACGGTGTTGATGTCCTTGGCGTAGGACAGCTCGAAGTAGCCGATCGCGCCGGAGTTCTGCTTGACGCCCTGGGCCACACCGGCGGAGCCGGAGGCCGCCTGGCCGCCCTGCGCCTGCCAGGCCTTGCCGCCCGAGTACTTCCAGTTGGCCGGGGTGGTGGCGATCAGGTACTTGGTGAAGTTGTCCGTCGTACCGGAGTCCTCGGAACGGTGGAAGGCCTGGATCTTCAGGTCGGGCAGCTTCGCCGACGGGTTCAGCTTCTTGATCGCCGGGTCGTTCCAGTTCTTGATCTTGCTGTCGAAGATCTTGGCGATCGTCGGGGCGTCCAGGACCAGGTTGTCGACACCCGGGACGTTGTAACCGAGGGCGATCGGGCCGCCGACCATCGGCAGGTCGATGCCCTGGCCGCCGGAGCAGACCTTCTTGGAGGCGGTGACCTCTTCGGGCTTCAGCGCGGAGTCGGAACCGGCGAACGCGAGCTGGCCCTGGTTGAAGGAGGTGACACCGGCGCCGGAGCCGCCGCCCTTGTAGTTGATCTGCACGCCACAGGCCTGCGAGAACGCCTTGACCCACGCGTCGATCGCGTTCTTCTGCGCGGAGGAGCCGTCGGCCAGCAGCTGGCCCTTGGCGCCGTCGCACTTGGCCGAGGAGGCGTTGGCGGAGCCGGACGCGTTGCCCGACGCCTTGCCGCCGTTGTCGTCGGAGCCGCACGCCGTCAGGGCCAGGGCGCCGGTCACGGCGATCGCACCGAGCGAAAGGGCGCGCAGCCGGTTCTTGCGCTGAAGCTTCACTTTCGGGAGTTCCTTCCAGGAGCCGCCGCGGTCGGCGGCGTGCGAGGGAGTGAGATGCCCGAGCGCACAAACGACCGCGCTCCAGCACCGTGCACGGCCGAAATTAGGCAGAACAGGTGAAGCCGCCGATGGCCGGAAGTGAACGGGGGGTGAACCCCTGCCGTCGGCCCGGTGAGGTCACGGAATGCTTACGGGGAGAACACATGGAGGTTCCGACGATCGGGTTACGCGCACACGTATTCGATGCTCGGTTCCCTGTGCGCGAACTGTTACGAACCAATGTGCCCACAGGGTCGTCTCACCCCAGGGAAGGGCCAAGGAGGCCCGCGGAAAGGCGAGAGACGACGATGCACATGGAACGCCGTACGTTCATCGCGGGCGGCACGGCCGCGCTGGCCGCGACCGCACTGACCGGGTGCAGCTCGGGCTCGGGCAGGTCCACCACGTCGGCGAACACGGGCTCATCGTCCCTCACGTCCCTCAAGACCACCAGCGAGAACGCCGCCGCGAACTGGGCGGGCCTCGCGCGCGACCTGGACGGCCCCCTGATCCGGCCCGGCGACGCCACCTGGAAGACGGCCCACCAGCTGTACAACACCCGCTTCGACGGTCTGAAACCGGCCGCGGTGGCCTACGTGGCGCACACCGACGACATCCGTACGACCCTGGCCTACGCCCACGCGCACAACATACGGGTCTCCATACGCAACGGCGGCCACTCCTACGCGGGCTACTCCTCCGGCGACAACCGCCTCGTCCTCGACGTCTCCCGGCTGAACCGCATACGGGTCAGCGGCGGACAGGCGGTGGTCGGCGCCGGCTCCAAGCTGATCGACGTCTACCGGGCGCTCGCCGCGAAGGGCGTGACCATACCCGCGGGCTCCTGCCCCACCGTCGGCGTCTCCGGCCTGGTCCTCGGCGGCGGCCACGGCGTCGCCTCCCGCGCCTACGGCCTCACCTGCGACAGCCTCACCCAGGCGACGGTCATCACGGCCGACGGCACCCAGGTGACGGCGAACGCCTCCTCCCACTCCGACCTCTTCTGGGCGCTGCGCGGCGCGGGCAACGGCAACTTCGGCGTCGTCACCGAGCTGCAGTTCAAGACCCACGCGGCCCCGCAGGCGGTCACCGCGTACATGACCTGGCCCTGGGCCAAGGCCGCCGCCGTGCTGAAGGCCTGGCAGGAGTGGGGCCCGAGCCAGCCCGACGAGATCTGGTCCTCCCTGCACCTGGCGGCCACGCCGGGCGGGACCCCGACCATCTCCGTGGCCTGCTTCTCCCTCGGCACCTACGGCGAACTCCAGAACGCCGTGGACCGCCTGGCCCACGCGGCCGGCGCGAACGCCACGTCCGTCAGCCTGCGCCGCCGGGGCTACGAGGAGGCGATGGAGATCTACGCCGGCTGCTCCTCCTTCTCCACCGACGCCCAGTGCCATCTGCCCGGCTCGACCCCGGGCCGCTCGCCGCAGGGCAGGCTCGGCCGCGAGACGTACGCGGCCCGCTCGGACTTCTTCGACCGCTCGCTGTCCGCGGCGGGCATCCAGACGGTCCTCAGGCAGATCTCGTCCGTCCGGGGCGGCGCGGGCAGCATCGCGTTCACGGCCCTCGGCGGCGCGGTCAACCGTGTCTCGCCCACGGCGACGGCCTTCGTCCACCGCCGCTCCCGGATGCTGGCGCAGTACATCGCCTCCTGGGGAGCGGGGGCCTCGGGCGGTACGGCCCAATCGTGGCTGGCCTCGGCCCACCAGGCGATGGCGCCCTACGCCTCCGGGGCGGCGTACCAGAACTACACGGACCCGACGCTGGCGAACTGGAAGAAGGCGTACTACGGGGACGCGGTGACGCGGCTGGGGAAGGTGAAGAAGCAGTACGACCCCGCCCGGTTCTTCTCTTACGGGCAGGGCCTGTAGGACGGGGTCCGTGGGGGGCTCGGCGGGGCATCCGTGCGGTCCGTCGTGGCTGGTCGCGCAGGTCCCCGCGCCCCTTGCGGGGCGCCCGGCGGCGGCACCGGCTAGGCCGCCAGGTCCCGTTCCTCGGACTCGACCTCACGGCGGGCGCTGGGCACGACGGGGACCCCCCGCGCCGATCGCCCGCGCACGATCCACCCCACCCGCGGCGACCGCTCCACCGCCCGCATCAGCGGCGTGAGCAGCGCCATGGCCGGCGGCGACAGCAGCAGCGCGACCGCCGTACCGAGCGCGAAGCCGCCGACGACGTCCGTCGGGTAGTGCACGCCCATGTACACCCGGCAGAAGCCCTCCAGCAGCGCCAGCCCGATGCCGGCGAGGCCGAACCGCCGGTTGGCGACGAACAGCCCGACGCCCAGCGCCATGGTGATCGTCGCGTGGTCGCTGACGAAGGAGAAGTCGGTCTTGCCGGAGACGAGGACGTCCAGTCCCTGGTGTTGCACGAAGGGCCGGGGCCGCTCCACGAACCCGCGTATGGGCACGTTCACCATCACCGCGACACCGGCCGCGAGCGGCGCCCACACCAGCGCGGCGACGGAGGACGCGGCGTCCTCGCCACCCCGGCGCCGCACGGACCACCAGCACCACAACACCAGCAGCACCATGGCCACCAGCAGCCCGTACTCGCCCACGAACTCCATGACCCGGTCGAACCAGTGCGGCGCGTCCTTGGCCAGGCCATTGATGTCGTAGAGCAGGTCGACGTCGGGGTTCGATCCGGATTCGGCGAGTACAGCCATGGTGCTGCGGCCCCTTCGTCGTCTACCGGACGCACCTCGTGTGCGCCGCTCCTACCCCCGTGGTCCCGTAGATCCGCTTCCGCTGCACTGCCGCACTGACGTCCGCTCGGCTACGTCAACAGGAACGCACGACTCCCATCAATACGTTCCACTCTCCACTGAATGATCACGCAGACGTTATCGAAGAGAGACTCATCACCCCAGCTCAGGGGGCGGGTTCACGCTGGGTCACACCTTGGTGGGCAGTGCTTTCGCGCCATCTGCGGTGACCCGGGTGGCGCCGAAGTAGTCCCCGGTGTCGATGGGATCGAACCGGATGACGGCCCCGGTGCGCGGTGCGTCGATCATATAGCCGCCGCCGACGTAGATCCCCACGTGGTGAATGGCCCGCGAGTCGCCGAGGTCGGTGGAGAAGAACACCAGATCACCCGGCAGGAGCTGGTCCCTTGAGGGGTGCGGCCCGGCGTTGTACTGGTCGTTGGCCACGCGCGGCAGGCTGATCCCGACCCTCGCGTACGCCGCCTGGGTCAGCCCCGAGCAGTCGAAGCGGCCGCCCTGCTCGGCCCTGCCCTCGCCGCCCCACAGGTAGGGCGTGCCGAGCTTGCTCTGCGCGAAGGCGATGGCACCGGCGGCCTGCCGGGTGGGGTCGATCCGGGTCACGGGCGCGGCGAAGCTCTGCTCCAGGCTGCGGATCCGCTTGACGTAGTTCTGCGTCTCGCTGATGGCCGGGACCCCGCCGGCCCTTATGACCCGGTAGGCACCGGCGTTGTAGGCGGCGAGCATGTTGTCGGAGACGTCGCCCGGCACGCCCTTCACGTCCTTGGCGAGCTCGCAGTCGTACGAAGCGGCCGACGGGATCGCGTCGTCGGGGTCCCAGATGTCCCGCCTGCCGTCGCCGTTGCCGTCGATCCCGTGCGTGGCCCAGGTGCTCGGGATGAACTGGGCGATGCCGCGCGCGTCGGCGGGGCTGACGACGGTCGGATTCCAGCCACTCTCCTGGTACAGCTGGGCGGCGAGCAGCGCCGGGCTGAGCGCCGGGCACAGATTGCCCCACTGCTGCACGAGCGTCTTGTAGGCGGCCGGTACGGCGCCCTTGGCGAGCCCCCGGCTTCCCGAGGTGGCGCTGTTGAGGAGGTTCCCGGCGACGACGTAGACCCCGACGACGAGCAGCATGACGAAGCTCAGCCCGGCCCCCACGAGGGCACCACCGACGACCCACGCCTTACGCACCGTCAACCGCCCCTCGCCACCGGCAAGTCCACCGGCAGCAGTCTAAGAGCGGACCCGCCCCCGCACGAGAACCCCGGAGCGGCACACCACACCCGCGGCGGCCGCGCGCCGCTGACGGGGCATCACACTGTGAGCGGACGGCGGTGGCTCAGGAGCCGCCGACCGCGTCCCGGTACAGCTCGGCCGCCTCGCCGCCCAGCACCACGCTGTACGACACGTCGTCGGTCGAGCCGCCGTGTTCATGGCCGCCGAGCACCCCGACCACCTGTCCGTCGCCGTTGATCCAGGGGCTTCCGCTGGTGCCGTCGGCGAAGCCGGGGCAGTCGATGCGCTGCTGGGTGCGGCTGTGCGGGCGCGGCCTGTTGGTGCATCTGATGGGCGCCTCACGGGAGTTCGGGTAGCCGGCGAGGGTCACGGCGGTGGCGCCGGTGGCCGTCCCCGGCACGAACCGGTTCGCCCCGACGACGTCTTCGACCGCTCGGCCGTCCCGGTCGTCCACGGCGACGAACGCGAGGTCGCTGTCCTCGTCCTGGTCCTTGGCCCACCCGTCCGGAAGGAACCGCCTGCCCACCTTCCACACCCCGTACGGTGCCTGCCCGTCCCGGTAGCCCGGCACGAACACCAGGCCGTCGGTGCCGTCGACGCAGTGCGCGGCGGTGACGATGAGGTCGCGCCGCGGGCTGTGCACGACCGAGGCCGTGCAGAAGTGCCCGCCGGACAGGTGATCGGCCCGGTCCGCGCCGAACAGCGCGCCGACCCGCGCGGTGTGCCGGTTCGCCACGGCATCGCCGGTGACCCCGAAGGGCCCTGGTTCCTCGGCGGCCGCCACGGACGCGGAGGTCAGGGCGAGCATCACCACAGCTCCGAGCAACGCGGGACGCGAGGTGACCGTGATGCGTGAGATGCGCTTCATCAGTCCTCACTGTGTCCCACGAAGGTGAGATTCCGGCTCCGACTTCACTGAGATTTTCCTGTGAAACCTCGCCGAAGCGCCACCGCAGCGCGGCCGAATTCGTCGTCTCGGGGCAATGCGGCCAAAGACGTCAGCCCGTCTTCACCCCGAGACCCCACTCCACCCCGGTCAGCTCCTGCGACAGCGTCCACAGCCGTCGGGCCGCCTCCGGATCGCTGGCCGCCGTGCTGCGGCCGACCAGGGTGGGGGCGCCGCGCATCTCGCCGAGGCCGGCGGGGCCGACGTAGGCCGCCCCGGGCAGGTCCTGGCTCGCGGCGTAGAGGGTGGGCAGGGCACCGGCCTTGTCGGTCTGCGCGAACACCCTGTTGCCGACGGCCATGACGGCCCTGGCCAGCGGATTCGCGCTGTGGCTCTGGAGGTTGGTGGCCGCGTAGCCCGGATGGGCGGCGAGGGCGCGGACAGCGGACCCGGCCTCGGTCAGGCGGCGCTGGAGCTCCAGGGTGAACAGGAGGTTGGCCAGCTTGGACTGGGCGTAGGCGCGGACCGGGGTGTAGCGGCCGCGCAGATTGACGTCGGCGAAGTGGATCACACCGTCGCCGAAGCGGTGGGCGCCGGAGGAGACCGTCACCACCCGGTCGGTCAGGTACGGCAGCAGCAGGTTGGTCAGCGCGAAGTGCCCGAGGTGGTTCGTGCCGAACTGCATCTCGAAGCCCTGCCTGGTGCGCTGCTCCGGCAGCATCATCACGCCCGCGTTGTTGATCAGGAGGTCCAGCGGGCGGTCCCAGGCGTCCGCGAACTCCCGCACCGAGTCCAGGTCGGCCAGGTCCAGGCGGCGCACCTCGGTGCTGCCGCTCACCTTCGCCGCGGCGGCGCCGCCCCGCGCGAGGTCCCGTACGGCGAACACCACATGCGCTCCGGCCCCGGCCAGCGCCTCGGCGGTCGCGAGGCCGAGGCCGCTGTTGGCGCCGGTGATCACGGCCGTACGGCCGGTCTGGTCGGGCAGGCGGGTCACGTTCCATTTATCGGTCATGCCCCCCAAAGTAGGCACCGACAACAATGATGTCAACGACAACATCGAGTTACGATGGTCCGCATGCCGCGCATGTCCCCGTCACCGACGAACCGCCCCTATCACCACGGAGACCTGCGCGCCGCCCTGCTCAAGAGCGCCGAGCGCACCCTGCGCGAGAAGGGATCCGGCGCTCTCTCCCTGCGCGAGCTGGCCCGGGACGTCGGGGTGAGCCATGCGGCCCCCGGCCGGCACTTCAAGGACAAGCAGGCCCTCGTGGACGCCCTCGCGCTGGACGGATACGAGCGGCTGAACCGCGCCCTGGGCACTGCCGCCGGACAACCCGGGCTCAGCTTCGAGGGGCGGATGGCGGCCCTCGCGCGGGCGTACCTCGGCTTCGCCGTCGAGAACCCCGAACTGCTGGAGCTGATGTTCGCGCGCAAGCACGACCCCGACAGCTCCGCCCAGCTCGCCGCGGCCGTCGACGAGTCCCTCGGCTCCTTCACCCGGATGATCGCGGACGCCCAGGAGCGGGGCGAGATCGTCGCCGGCGACCCCGAGCGGATCACCATGATCGCCGCCGCGAGCCTGCACGGCCTCGCCGCCCTCATCGCCGCCTGCGCGCTCGACGCCGAGGACGCCATGAACGGCCTGGACGAACACGTCCACCTGCTGCTCCACGGCCTCACGCCCCGCTGACCCCGCCGCGCCGCGGCCGGCTCCACCGGCGAACCTGTGCACCGGGTCAAGTGGCGCCCAGCACAGCGCCAGCACACCGTCATTGATCAGTAAGCCCCCCACCGCCTCGGGTAACGCGGAAGTCAGAATTCCGAAAGCCTCTTGTTGTCGCGTACTCAACAAGCGATGGTCGACGCGGGCCGCCGCCCCCACCGGTCACCCACCCGGTGGAACCCCCACACCCGCAGGCCTCTGTCCACCACTTCCAGGAGGCTGTACCTTGCGTACCCCCACCCCCGACTCCCCCCGCATACGCGGCAGATGGACCCGGATGGGCTCGGCAGCCGCGGCCACCGCCGCGCTCGCCGTCGCCGGCCTCGGCACCGCGGCCACCGCCCACGCGGACACCGCCGCCGCAGACCCCGAGGTGAGCACCAAGGCGATCGCCGCCCAGGTCGCCAAGGCCCATGTGCGCTACGAGAAGGCGTGCGGCGCCACCCCGAAGAAGGGCTACGCCGCCTGCGACGCCCTGCGCGTCACCGGCGGCACCACCGCCTTCATGGAGAAGCAGGCGGCCCTGAAGGGCATCGCGCCGAAGACCGTCTCCCCGAAGGCCTCCTCCGACTCCCCGACGGGCTACGGCCCCTCGGACCTCCAGTCGGCCTACGGCCTCACCGACGCCGCCTCCTCGGCCGGCACGGGCGAGACCGTCGCCATCGTCGACGCCTACGACGACCCCAACGCCGAGTCCGACCTCGCGGCCTACCGCTCCCACTACGGCCTGCCGGACTGCACCACCGACAACGGCTGCTTCACGAAGGTCGGCCAGACCGGCTCCACCACCTCGCTCCCCTCCGCCGACAGCGGCTGGGCCGGTGAGGAGTCCCTCGACCTCGACATGGTCAGCGCGACCTGCCCGAAGTGCAACATCCTGCTGGTCGAGGCGAAGTCCGCGTCCGACGCCAACCTGGGCACCGCGGTGAACGAGGCCGTCAAGCTGGGCGCCAAGTTCGTCTCCAACAGCTACGGCGGCTCGGAGTCCTCCTCCGACACCTCCTACGACTCCAAGTACTACAACCACCCGGGCGTGGCCATCACCGCCAGCGCGGGCGACGAGGCCTACGGCGCCGAGTACCCGGCGGCCTCGAAGTACGTGACCGCCGTCGGCGGCACCGCCCTCAAGACCTCCTCCGACAGCCGCGGCTGGACCGAGAGCGTCTGGAAGACCAGCAGCACCGAGGGCACCGGCTCCGGCTGCTCCGCCTACGACGCCAAGCCCAGCTGGCAGACCGACACCGGCTGCGCCAAGCGCATGATCGCCGACGTGTCCGCAGTGGCCGACCCCGCCACCGGCGTCTCCGTCTACGACACCTACGGCTCCGACGGCACCGGCTGGAACACCTACGGCGGCACCAGCGCCTCCTCGCCGATCATCGCCTCGGTCTACGCCCTCGCCGGCACCCCGGGCAGCAGCGACTACCCGGCCCGGTACCCGTACAACGCGGCCGGCACCTCCGCCCTCAACGACGTCACCAGCGGCAGCAACGGCACGTGCTCGACGTCGTACTTCTGCACCGCCCGGTCCGGCTACGACGGCCCGACCGGCTGGGGCACCCCCGAGGGCACCGACGCCTTCGGCGCGAGCTGAGCACCGCCTGAACCACCCCGTCGGGTCACGGGGAGCCGCCAGGTGAGGGGGACGTGGGGTCCCCTCGGCGGCGCGGACAGGAGGACGGGTCACGGCAGCCGGCCGCGGCCCGTTTTCCCTGTCCGAGACCCGCGAACCACCCCGACCGCACGTCACAGGCCCCGGCGACCACCACCGCCGGGGCCTTGCCGGCTTCCGCTCCCCCGCCCGTGAGAACATCATCCCGGCGCCTCACCCGACCAGCCGTCAGAAACCGGCCCAGGTCGTAAAGGAGGACAACGACGGAACCACACGACAGGTTCCGGGGGCACCTCGTTGCCCGGCGTGACCTGCCGTGATACACAGAGTCACCATACGGGCTACACGTACGAAACCCACCAGCCAATGACGTCAAGTCGACATACGTTGGCGACGTTGTCGGCGACAATGAGGCCTGACCTCTGCACCCCGCAGGGGGCCAAGCGGAACTACCCACCAGGGGCGGTGACTTACATGCTCTTTGCGGCCGACAAGGGAGACATCAACACCATCATCGGCGGGATCGCTCCGGACTGGGGCCCCTTCGGCAGCCTGGGCAACGAGGCCAAGGTGATGATCGAGGTGGTGATGGCCGTCGCCATCCTCCTGTGCCTCGGCATCGCGGTCTGGGGCGCGGCGAAGCAACGTATCGGCGCCACGGCCCTGCGCGACACCTTCAGCGCCGAACAGGGCAAAGGCCTCATCATCGCCGGCCTGACCGGGGTCTTCATCATCGGCTCCCTCGGCACCCTGTTCACGATCGTGTACGGCATGGCGGTCTGACCCCGCCTTCCTCCTCCGGCTGAGGTTGCGTCTCCCTGATGTCCCTGACGACGAGTCACCACACCGCGCCCGCGCGGGAACCAGCACGGCTACCGTCATATCTCTACGAGGCGGAGAGGGCGTACGCGGCATGAACCCCGGAGACGAACAGACCTACGCCGACACCGGCCACACCAGAACCCGCCTCCCCGACAGCGACCCCTACGGCGGCGCCCCCCGCCGCACCCCCCCCCGCTCCTCCCCCCGAAGCCTGGTCACGGTGGTCGGCGTAGCAGTACTCCTCATCGCAGCCATCGCCTTCGCCAACAGAGGCGACGGTTCATCCTCCGACCGCTCGTCCGCGAAGAACGACAAGCCGACGACCGCTCCCACGGCGGCCAGCGGAACACGTCCCGTGGACACCAAGTCGTCCGGGGTTCCGACGGGATTCACCCAAACCCAGCAGGGAGCACAGTCGGCGGCCTCGAACTACGCCGTGGCACTTGGCTCAACTGACATGTTCAACAAGGACAGCCGCAACGCGCTCCTGCACCTCCTCTACACCCCCGAGGCGGCGACCCGACTCGGGGGCCCCATGAACCAGGCCTATTCCGCCGACTTCCTCGCCAAGATGGGCCTCGACACAGCGGGCAACCCACCCAAGGGCAGTACGTTCGTCTCCCGCGTGGTCCCGGTCGGCACGACGGTGCTGCAATACACGGACAACGACGCCAAGGTCGCAGTCTGGTACCTGGGGCTCATCGGCATGGCCGGCACCGCCTCGACCGACCCGGTCACCTCGTCCTGGAAGACGTGGACGTTCGACCTGCGGTGGTCCGACGGCGACTGGAAGATCGTCTCCGACACCCAGAGGGACGGCCCCGCACCGGTACCCGGCGACGACAAGGCCGCAACCTCCGACGAGATCAGCAAGGCCATCGAAGAGTACGGAGGGTTCACGTATGCCCGGTAACCCGCAACGTGCACTCAAGCTCGTCGGAGCCGTGACAGCCGTACAGACCACCGCCGTACTGCTGGCCACGCGCGCCTTCGCCGCGCCCTCGCCCACCCCTTCCGGCAGTCCGACCCCCTCACCGACAAAGAGCAGGTACAACTGCAACGTCATCTCCGGCGAAGCCAAGAAGTACTGCGAACGCGGCAACACCACCAGCGGATCCGGCGGTGCCAACGTCCCGGACACCTCAACCCTCGATCCCTTGTCCTCGCTGGCCAAGGGCTGCGCCGAGGCTGCCGCCTGGACGGTGGGCAAGCTCAGCAAGGCCGTGAAGGAGACCGCCAACGTCGACTTCACCAATCCCAAGTTCCTGCAGCAGTACGCCATCGTGTTCGCCGCCTCCACGATCCTCACCCTCGTGCTGTGGCTGCTCGCCGTAGCCAAGCGAGCCGTGCGCGGCGTCCCGCTCACCACCGCCATCTCCGAAGCCATCGGCTTCCTCTGGCTCACCGTCCTCGCCTCCGCCTTCACCCCCCTCATCCTGTACACCGTCGTCTCGGCGACAGACGGCGTCACCGACGTCCTCGCCAAGACCACCGGCGACCAGGCCGACACCTTCTTCGGCACCTTCTCCGGCGCCCTCAACAAGGGCACCGACATCGGCGGCGGCCCCATCATGCTGATCGTCGTCTCCCTGGTCAGCATCCTCGCCGCCGGCGTCCTCTGGCTGGAACTCGTCATCAGGGCCGCACTCCTCTACGTCGGCGCCCTCCTCGGCACCGTCGTCTACGCAGGCCTCGTCGACAAGAACCTCTGGGGCCACGTACGCCGCTGGGCGGGCATCATGATCGCGGTCATCCTGGTCAAACCCGTCATCGTCATCGTGCTCGGCCTCGCCGGCGCCCTCTCCTCCGGCAACGGCCCCGACGCCTTCTCCGCCGTGGTCTCCGGCCTCGCCATCATCCTGCTCGCCATCTTCGCCAGCGCGATGATCTACCGCTTCGTCCCCGGCTTCGGCGACGACATCGCGAACGGCCGCAACAACCGCATCATGCAGGGCGCCGAAAGCAAGGCCGCCGCCGTCATCAGCTCCCCCGCCTCCCTCGTCGCCCAGGGCATCAAGACCCACAGCACCCGCGCGGACAACAACGGAGCGGCCGCCGGCGCCTCCAGCAGCCCCCGCCCCGCCAACCCCGTCACCGGCGGCGTCGCCGCCCACAGCGGCCGTACCCCCACCGGGGGCGGCGGAGCAGTCCCCTCCGCCACGCCCGCGCCCCGCGCGCCCAGCCCGGTCAACACCCCGCACGCAGGCAACACCCGCAACAACCGCTCGGGAGGTGAAGGGCGTTGACGACCGAGTCCCACCTGTCCCATCCGATCACGCCCCGCCGTACGTATCTCATCGGCCGCGCCCGGCCGAACGCGATCATCGGCCGGAACCGCGAGTCCGGCGAGATCGTGCTGATCATCGCGGGCGCGTTCCTCGGCATGATGTGCGGCCTCGTCGTCCCGGTCCTGTCCCTGCGGATCGTGCTGCTCATGGGCTTCCCGCTGCTCGCGCTCGCCGCGGTCTACGTGCCCTACAAGCGCCGCACCTTCTACAAGTGGGTCGAGATCAACCGCAGCTACAAGCGAACCGTCAAGTCCGGCAACGCCGTGTACCGGTCCACCGCCATGGAGGCCGGCACCGCCCTCGACGGCCGCGAGGTCGAAGTCGGCCCACCGCCCGGCATCGGCCGCATCACCTGGCTCGCCGCCCCCTTCGGACCCGACGAGATCGCCGTACTCCTGCACGCCGACCGCAAGACCGTCACCGCCGCCATCGAGATCGAGGGCCCGGGCGTCGGCCTGCGCGACTCCGAGGACCAGGAAGCCCTCGTCGACCGCTTCGGCACACTCCTCAAGCACGTCGCCAACGGCGACGGATTCGTGACCCGGCTGCAGATGCTCGCCCGCACCCTGCCCGCCGACCCCGACGCCCACGCCAAGGACGTCAGCCTGCGCGGCGACGAGAAGGCCCCCGACTGGCTGGCCCGCTCGTACGACCAACTCCAGTCCATGGTCTCCACGAGCAGCGAACAGCACCGCGCCTACCTCGTCGCCTGCATGCACTACAACCGCGAACTGGCC
This sequence comes from Streptomyces durhamensis, assembly GCF_000725475.1. Taxonomy (NCBI): domain Bacteria; kingdom Bacillati; phylum Actinomycetota; class Actinomycetes; order Kitasatosporales; family Streptomycetaceae; genus Streptomyces; species Streptomyces durhamensis. The sequence continues at coordinate 4,616 of NZ_JNXR01000036.1, read as the reverse complement.
GCCGAGGCCCAGGCCATGGCCCGCGCCGTCCGCACCCACGGCGGCAAGGTCGACCGCGACGCCGGCCTCGCCGTCGTCATGGCCCGCGAGCTGACCGACATCTGCTCACGCCTGCAGGAGGCCGACATCCGGGTACGACAGCCCCTCGGCCAGGGCCGGCTCGCCTCCCTCATCCACTCCATGTACGACCCGGACCACCCCATCGACCACATCCAGGCCATGACCCAGCGCAACGCCTGGCCAGCCGAACTGGACGCCATGGAGCCCACCTACCTCCAGGCCAAGACCCGCGAGTCCAACACCCGCGCCCCCTGGTGCCACGCCACCGCCTGGGTGAAGGAATGGCCGATGACCCCGGTCGGGGTCAACTTCCTCGCCCCCCTCCTCGTCCACACACCGGACGTCATCCGAACGGTCGCCGTCACGATGGATCTCGAACCCACCGAGGTAGCCATCGAACGCATGCTGACCGAGAAGACCAACGACGAGGCCGAGGCCTCCCGCGCCGCCAAGATGAACCGCACGGTGGACCCGCGGGACATCGCCGCCCACAACCGGCTCGACCAGAGAGGCGAAGACCTCGCTAGCGGTGCCGCCGGCGTCAACCTCGTCGGCTACATCACCGTCTCCGCCCGCTCCCCGGAATCCCTCAACCGCGACAAGCGGACCATAAGGGCATCCGCCGGAAAGTCGTACCTCAAGCTGGAGTGGTGCGACCGCGAGCACCACCGCGCCTTCGTGAACACACTTCCCTTCGCCACCGGCATCCGCAGGTAGGGGCTGATTCGCCGATGCGGGATCCGCTGTCCGTCCTCACCGACGCCTTCACCTCCTTCCTCTTCGGGAAGGTCGAGACGACCCGGCTGCCAGTGCGCACCTCCACAGGCCAGGCCCAGGCCGTCTACCTGCCCACGGCCGCACCCGGCCTCGGCGACTCCGGCGTCATCATCGGCCGCGAGGTGTACTCCGGAAAGGGCTACATCTACGACCCCTTCCAGCTGTACGGCCAACAGCTCCCGGCCCCGCACTGGCTCGTCCTCGGCGAGTCCGGCAACGGCAAGTCGGCCCTGGAGAAGACCTACGTCCTTCGCCAGCTGCGCTTCAAGGACCGCCAGGTCGTCGTCCTGGACGCCCAGGGCGAGGACGGCGTCGGCGAATGGAACCTCATCGCGCAGGAGCTGGGGATAACTCCCATCCGACTCGACCCCACGGCCGCACTGGACCACGGGATCCGCCTCAACCCCCTCGACCCCGCGATCACCACCACCGGACAGCTCGCGCTGCTCCGGACGATCATCGAGGTCGCGATGGGCCACGGCCTCGACGAACGCTCCGGCTTCGCCCTCAAGGTCGCCCACTCCTACGTCAACGAGACGATCGTCCACCGCCAGCCGGTCCTCACCGACATCGTCGAGCAGCTACGACACCCCGAGCCCGAGTCGGCCGAGGCGATGAACGTCGCCATAGACGACGTACGCGCCTGGGGACTCGACGTCGCCCTGGTCCTCGACCGCCTGGTCGACGGTGACCTGCGCGGCATGTTCGACGGCCCGACCACCGTCGGCATCGACCTGGACGCCCCGCTGATCGTCTTCGACCTCTCCCACATCGACCGCAACTCCATCGCCATGCCGATCCTCATGGCGATCGTCGGCGTATGGCTGGAGCACACCTGGATCCGCCCCGACCGGAAGAAGCGCATCTTCCTGGTCGAGGAGGCCTGGCACATCATCAACAGCCCCTTCGTGGCCCAGCTGTTCCAGCGCCTGCTGAAGTTCGGCCGCCGGCTCGGCCTGTCCTTCGTCGCCGTCGTCCACCACCTGTCCGACGTGGTCGACGGGGCCGCCGCCAAGGAAGCGGCGGCGATCCTGAAGATGGCGTCGACCAGGACGATCTACGCCCAGAAGGCGGACGAGGCACGGGCCACCGGCCGCGTGCTGGGTTTGCCGAGGTGGGCGGTGGAAATCATCCCCACACTGACGCCCGGCATCGCCGTATGGGACGTCAACGGCAATGTCCAGGTGGTCAAACACCTGGTCACAGAGACGGAACGCCCGCTGGTCTTCACCGACCGCGCGATGACCGAGTCCTCCAGCGACCTCCTGGCCGACGAAGCCCTGCGCGCCGCCGAGCTGGAGGCCGAACAGCGGGCGGCGGCCTTCGTGGAACAGCACCTCGGCGACTCCGAATCCACGGTGGCGTAGGAACAGAGGGAGGAACGGTGAGACCGGACGCGCGCGATCGCCGCGACGACCGCAGGGAAGGCCAGGGCGGCATCCCGGACGGCCTCCTGATCGGCATACTCGCGTTCCTCCTCGGCATGACCGTGCTGGTGTGGACGGCCACGGGCCTCGCCGCCCTCTTCGCCCACGGCGCCTGGCCGGACGGCGTCTCCTTCGCCCGCACCCCCCTGGCCATGCGTCACCTCATCGCCCAGCCCCACGACATCACCGGCGCCTGGCCGGACACCCCCACGTCCCAGCTGTCCGGCTGGGGACTGTTCTGGGGCCTGTTCATCGGCCAGCTGATGGTCCTCTTCGTCCTCACCCTGTTCGCGATAGGAGCGGTGGCACGATGGCGCGCCGGAAGGGCCCGGCGCACCGCGACCGCCAAGACCAACACCACGACCACGACCACGACCACGACGACCCAACCGGCGCCGCCCACCCAGACACTTCCCACCGAGGCCCCGCCCGCAGAGACCCTGCCCGTCGCAACCGCGCCCATCGAGGCCGCGCCCGTCGAGCAGCGGTACGAGGTACCACCACCGCGCACCGAGCCGACACCCACGCCGACGGTGCCCCGCCAGCAGACGCCGCCTCCCGGCACCCTCCCCGGTGAGGGAGAACGGGCGGGCGGATGGGAACGAGTGGTCGTGGCACCCCTGGAAAGCCGGCAACCGGTCGCGGCCCAGGCCGTACGCGACGCCGAGGGCCCCGCCCTCGTCGTCACCTCGAACCCCGCCCTCTGGTCGGACACGAAGGACGCCCGAGCCAAACTGGGCCCCACCCTCCTCTACGACCCCAGCCACCTCTGTGACAGCCCGGCCCGACTCCACTGGTCCCCCACGGCGGGCTGCGAGGACAAGCAGACGGCGCTGCAGCGAGCGACCGCACTGCTCGCTCCCGTCCAGCCCATGGCGAAGATCGACCAGACCATGGCGGACACGGCGACCACCCTCCTGCGCAGCTACCTCCACGCCGCCGCCCTGGAGAACCGCACCATCCGCCACGTGCACCGCTGGTCCCAGGGCACACAGATCCAGGACGCCGTGCGCACCCTGCGCACCCACCCCAAGGCCGCCCCCGGCGCCGCCGGCGAACTGGAGTCCGCGCTCACCGCGCACCCCGAACGCCGGGACATCGCCCAGGAACTGACCAGCCGTGCCCTGTCCGCACTGTTCACCGTGAACATCCGCGAGGCCTGCACCCCAAACCGAACTGATGCCCTCACCTTGGATTCCTTCGTCCACGAAGGGGGCACGCTTTATGTGGTGGGGGAATCCATCGAGGACCCCAGGACAAATCCCGGCGCCATGCCCCTCCTGACGGCCCTCGTCTCGAGCGTGGTCGAGCGCGGCCGGCGCATGGCCGAACGGTCATCCTCCGGTCGGCTCGACCCACCACTCACCCTGGTCCTGGACGACGTCGCGGCGGTGGCCCCGCTCCCCCAGCTTCCGGACCTGCTCGCCACCGGCCACGACCAGGGGCTGCCGACCCTCGCCCTGCTCCGCTCCCGCGAACAGGCCCGCTCCCGCTGGCCGCACCAGGAACTACCGGTCTAGGGACGCCACTCCAGCACGAACTCCAGCTCGTTCTGCGCGCCGTCCTTCACGAACGGCACGATCACCCCGCTCGGCACGAACCCCGCCTTGCGGTAGGCGCCCTGGGCCCGGGCGTTGTCCTCGTGCACCAGAAGTCGTACGCGCTCGGCGCCGCGCTCCCGCGCCCATCCCACTCCCGCGTCGAACAGGGCCTTGATCAGCCCGTTCCCACGGTGCTCGGGCCGGACGTACACGCCGACGACATGCCCCTGCCGGCGCTCGACGGCCAACCCCGCCCAGTCCTTCGTCCCGGCCTCCTCGATGAGCACGGTCAGCGAGCCCGCCCAGGCCCCGTCGGACGCCTCGGCGATGAACTGCCGGGCCGCCGTGGAACCCGCGCCGGATCCGACCGCCCGGTCCTGCCAGAAGGTGTCCGCCCGGGCCGCGGCCTCCTCGTACGTCTCCAGAAAGGCAAGGTGAGCGTCCGGGTCCCGCAGCGCGTCCAACCGCAGCTGCTTCACCTCGGCCCACTCGTCGGGGTCTATGGACCGGATGTCGTAGTCATAGCGCATGCGGCCGAGCATAACCCACAGGGTCCCCCCTGCAGTACCATCGGCGCTGTGAGGCTTAGCTTCCGGGTTCGGAATGTAACCGGGCGTTTCCCTCACGCTATGACCACCGAAACACTATGAAACTGTCGAACCTTGCCGCACCACGCTCTGTGAAACGTGGGGCCGTTCGTGGTTTCAGAACCAACACAGTGGACGCGAGCAACTGAGGACAAGCCCTCGGCCTATTAGTACCGGTCACCTCCACCAGTTACCTGGCTTCCAGATCCGGCCTATCAACCCAG